>JBAXIR010000110.1:0-9134 GCA_037138275.1 Mycobacteriaceae bacterium
ATAAACCGACGGCCCATAAACCGACGGCCCATAAACCGACGACCCTGCTTGATCGGCTCGGTGCCCTGCGTGGCCTGCTGACCATCAGCGATGAGGACTACGCCGCCTACATGCGGTCGTACGGCGAACTGTTCGTCGACTCACCCGAGAACACCAAAGCCGACTACGAGCAGGGCGTGCCGCTGCGCGGATATCCCCAGGGCAGCAGCAACGAGCTGACCGAGCTGTACAAGGTCATCCACCTGTTGTGCACACTCGGCTCAGTCGAGAAGATGTACATGCCGCCGACGATCGACCCCGAGCAGTCGGTGCTGGAGAACCAAATCCTTTTCGAGCGGATAGTTGCCGACGACCTGAAGCTGCGTCCGGGCGAGAAGGTGCTTGAACTGGGCTGCGGGTGCGGTGCCATTGCCGAGCACATCGCTGAGCTGACCGGGGCCACCCCCTACGGCGTCAACCTGGATCCTTCACAGATTGAGAAGGCCTGGCGCAACCCCAACCTGCCGAGGGACAATTTCGCGGTGGGCGACTTCAACAGGGCCCTGGAGTTCGACGACGCATCCTTTGACGCCGTGTATGCGATTCAGCCGATGACCTATGTCAGCGACCACGCCTACACGTTCTCCGAGGTCTTCCGGATCCTGAAGCCGGGCGGCAGATTCGTCATTAATGACGTTGCCGCCCTTGATACCTACGACCGGGCCGATGAGCATCAGCGGACGCTGATTCAGCACACCCGCGAACTGACGGTGTTCGGAGGCTTCTGGTATTACAAATACTGGGAAGACGTCTACCGCGCCACCGGTTTCGAGTTGGTGTCCTCAGTCGGCCGGCCCGCGGTGGAGTTGATCAAGAAAGAAGTCGCCCTCTTCGACAAATATGAGGCGGCATTCAAGGTCCTGGCGAAGCTGCATGTCGTTCCCAAGAAGACCAATGCGTTGATGCAGCGCATGAATGCGAACAGCATGTCCTACATCCGGGCCGAGGAGGAGGAACTGTTGACGCTCAACTGGCACTGCGTGGGCGAGAAGCCGCGTTCGTGAGAGCAGTCAGTTGTGAGCACGGCAACCTCTCCGTGGTCGATCTGCCGGACCCGCGTCCCGCCGAAGGGCAACTGGTTCTCGACGTGCACGCCTGCGGCATCTGCGGATCGGACCTGCACGCCAAGGATCACGCTGACGAACTAACCGATGTGATGGTCGAGATCGGCTATCGAGACTTCATGCGCGGTGATACCCCGACGGTCATGGGACACGAGTTCGCCGGGGTGATCGCCGAGCGCGGCGCGAAGGTGCCCAAGGCGCTCAGAGAAGGCATGACGGTGGTGTCCTTTCCACTTGTCCGCGCCCACGGCGGGGTGCAATTGACCGGGCTGTCCCCGTTGGCACCGGGTGCCTATGCCGAGCAGGTTCTGGTCGAGGCGTCGATCACCTTTTCGGTGCCTAACGGCCTGTCCGTCGATATGGCGGCAATGACCGAGCCGATGGCGGTAGCACTGCACGCGGTGCGACGCAGCGACATCAAGAAGGGCGACACCGCGATTGTGGTGGGCTGCGGACCCGTCGGCCTGATGGTGATCTGCCACCTCAAGGCCCGTGGCGTTGGCACCGTCGTCGCCAGTGACCTTTCACCCGCGCGCCGTGCGCTGGCAACTCGATGCGGCGCGGACGTTGTCGTCGACCCGACGGTGGACTCCCCGTACGACATGACGGCGTCGAAGGGTTTCCTGACCAACATCCCCGACCTTTACGGTCTGGCGCTGGACACCATGCGCAAGCTTCGGCGCGTGCCCGGGTGGCCGCACGTCTACCGCGCGGCGGATGCTTCCGGCGCGGCCGGCCCGAAGCGGCCGGTGATCTTCGAATGCGTTGGCGTGCCGGGGATGATCGACGGGGTGCTGGCCGCCGCACCGCTGAACTCCCGGGTGATTGTTGTCGGAGTCTGCATGGGTACCGACCAGATGCGGCCGACGATGGCGTTGAGCAAAGAGATCGACATGCGGTTCGTCTTCGGCTACACCCCGCTGGAGTTCTATGACACCCTCCACATGCTGGCCGACGGCGAGGTCGACGCCTCGCCACTGCTCACCGGCAAGGTGGGACTCGGCGGGGTCGCGACGGCATTCGAGGCATTGGGTGACCCGGATCGGCACGCCAAGATCCTGATCGACCCGCGCAGTCCCGCGGTGGCGCCGCAATGATCCGGGCCTACCGTCAGTCGCACTTCGTAGCCGGTCCGACTCAGAGATAGCGGTAGACCAGACCCGCGGAGAATGCCGTCACGGCCGCCAGGACACCGAAGGACAGTGCTGCGCCAGCCACGTCGTGGCAGACCCCCGCGAGGACTGCGCCGAGCGCGGCGGAAGGTCCCCAGGACAAGTTCACTAGGAAAGTGGTGGTCGTGTCGTTGCCGCCGAGCGACTCGACCCCGTCGCCGACGAGCGCGAATCCGGGACCATCCACCACCGAGAAGACTGAACCTGCGATGGCGATCAGCGCAACCAGTGCCACTCGCTCGTGGATCGATATCAGCATCGACATCGCGATCGCAGTAAGCAGCATCAGGACCATCAGCGGCGGACGGCGTCCCCACGTGTCGCTCACGCGGCCGACTATTGGTTCGAGGATCGCGGTGATTACCGCCATTGTGCCGAAGGCGAGGCCGATCATCAGCGCCGAGGCACCCACTTCGTCGAGGCGATATGCGCCAGACACCACGATTACTCCACCACCGAAGGCGGGCAGACTTGTGATCCATAGGCCGAGGCGCACCCGTCCGGAGCGCAGATAGCCGCGGATGGCGGCAAGATTCACCGCGGGTGGGGCGGCGACGGTCTTGAGGCGTAAAAGCAGTGCCGTGACAGTCAACGGGGCTAACGCCAGCAATCCGAAGACATGGCTACGCCCGAATACCGTTGCGGCGGTGCCTATTAGCGGTCCGATCGCTGCACCTGCGTAGGAACCGCTGTAAATGGTGCCGATCGTGGCGCCGCGGCGCTCGTCGCCGACAGCGGTCATGGCTAGTGCGATGCCGCCGCTATAGATCACCACGCTGCCGAAGCCCGCCAGCCCGCGACCGGCGAATAGTAGGCCGTCCGGCTCACCCACCGCAAAGCACAGTGTTCCCGCTGTAACGCAGGCGGTGCCGATCACCGTCGTCGCGCGTGGGCCCATCTTCGAGGCGAGTTGCAACGCGGGATACGTGCCGACCGCGAAACCGACTGCGAAGGCCGCGACGAGAACACCGCCCATGGTGTGGCTCAAGCCGAACTGTCTGGCGATCGCCGGCAACATCGGCGCGATTGTGCTTTTGAATAGTGCCTCGATCAACGCGGCCAGGGCGCAGACGAGAACGATGTATCGTCCGCGGTTTGATCGCATATCGGCTCGGCCTTTGGCTCGGGCCCTCTCAGTGGCCTCTGGCCACCCAGTCGTCGTAGTTCACAATTTCGCCACCGATGGTCGTGGTGTCACCGTGGCCGGTGTAGACCACGGTGTCGGCCGGCAGCTTTCCCAGCTTGTCCTTGATGGACCCGAGAATGGTGGGGAAGTCCGAGAACGAGCGACCGGTGGCACCCGGTCCGCCGGCGAACAGTGTGTCTCCGGAGAACACCGCTCCCAGTGCAGGTGCGTAAAGGCAGGTCGATCCGGGGGAGTGGCCCGGGGTCGAGATGGCTCGCAATTCGATGCCGCCGACGGTGAGTACCTGGCCATCGGTCAGTGGCCGGAATGCCTTGTCGCCGTGGGTGGTCTCCCACAGCATCGTGTCGGCCGGGTTCAGCAGTACCGGCGCGTCGAGATCGGCACTCAACTGCGGTGCGACGGTGATGTGGTCGTTGTGGCCGTGGGTGCAGACCACCGCCACCACATGCCGGCCGGCGACTGCGTCTTCGATGGCCTTCGCGTCATGCGCCGCGTCGATAACGATGACCTCGGAGCTATCGCCGACGATCCAGATGTTGTTGTCGACTTCCCAACTGCCGCCGTCGAGTTCGAAGTTCCCGTGCGTGACGATTCGCTCGATACCGCTCTGGTTCGCACTCACAGCACGACCACTGAGCGCAGGACTTCACCGGCATGCATCTTGTGGAATGCCTCCTCGATGCCCTCCAGGCCGATCCGTTCGGAGACGAACTTCTCCAGCGGAAGCCGGCCCTGACGGTATAGGTCGATCAGGGTCGGGAAGTCGCGTTCGGGGAGGCAGTCGCCGTACCAGGACGACTTCAGTGATCCGCCGCGCGCGAAGAAGTCCACCAGTGGCATCTCCAGGCGCATATCAGGTGTCGGAACGCCAACCAGCACAACGGTTCCCGCCAGATCGCGCGCGTAGAACGCCTGCTTCCAGGTCTCCGGCCGGCCAACCGCGTCGATCACCACATCCGCGCCGTTGCCATCGGTCAACTCCTGGATGGCTTCAACGACATCACCCTCGCGGGCGTTGATGGTGTGAGTGGCGCCGAATTCGCGTGCCCACTCGAGTTTGGTGTTGTCGGTATCGACGGCGATGATCGTGCGCGCCCCGACCAGTTTCGCGCCCGCGATAGCCGCGTCTCCCACTCCGCCGCATCCGATCACGGCGACGGTATCGTCGCGGGTAACCGCGCCGGTGTTGATCGCCGCACCGATTCCGGCCATCACGCCACAGCCCAGCAGTCCGGCGACGGCCGCGTCGGCCTCGTCATCGACCCTGGTGCACTGGCCCTGGTGGACAAGGGTTTTGTCGGCGAACGCGCCGACACCCAAAGCCGCCGTCAACTCGGTGCCGTCGGTCAGTGTCATCTTCTGGGTGGCGTTGAAAGTGTTGAAGCAGTACCACGGCCGACCGCGCCTACAGGCGCGGCACTCACCGCACACCGCACGCCAGTTGAGGATGACGAAGTCACCCGGGGCGACCTGGGTGACGCCCGCACCGATCGATTCCACAACGCCGGCGGCCTCATGGCCGAGCAGGAACGGATAGGAGTCGTTGATACCGCCCTCGCGGTAGGTCAGATCGGTGTGGCAGACGCCGCACGCGTGGACCGCGACGACCACCTCGTCCGGGCCGGGGTCGGGAATGACGATGTCGACCAGTTCGACAGGTTGGCCCTTACTCCGCGAGATCACACCGCGCACCGTTTGACTCATGGGTCAAACGATAGTCGGGCCCCTATCGGCCGAACAGGGGGATACGGTGACGGCGATGTCCGCAGCTCTTGACGTGATCGCCGACTGGCCGGTGCCGGCCGCCTCGGCCGCCGTGGTGGGCCCGACGGGAATCCTGGCCAGCGGAGGAGATCTCACGCGGGCCTACCGGCTGGCGTCGGTGACCAAACCATTGGTCGCCCGAGTGGTTCAGGTGGCCATCGAGGAGGGCGTGGTCGACCTGGACACCCCCGCCGGCCCGCCGGGCGCCACGGTCCGTCATCTGTTGGCGCACGCCTCGGGGCTGGACATGAATTCAGCGAAGGTGCTCGCCCCGCCCGGCGCCCGGCGGTTGTACTCCAACTATGGGTTCGCGGTGCTGGCCGAAACCGTCGAGACACACTCCGGCATCGAGTTCGGCCGCTATCTCACCGAGGCCGTCTTCGACCCGCTGGGAATGACCTCGTCGCACCTCGACGCCGGCGCGGCGTCGGCCGGTTTCGGCGGGGTGTCCACCGTGGCCGACCTGGCCGCCTTCGCCGGTGACCTATTGCGGCCCCGAACGGTCTCGGAACCGATGCACGCCGAGGCCACCAGCGTGCAGTTTCCCGGGCTGAGCGGGGTGTTACCGGGTTTTGGGGTGCAGCGACCGAATGACTGGGGGCTGGGCTTCGAGATCCGCGGAGGTAAAACTCCGCACTGGACCGGCGCCACGAACTCTGCGGCCACCTACGGCCATTTCGGCCAGACCGGGACGTTCATCTGGGTCGATCCGGTCGCTGACCTGGCCCTGGTGGTCCTGACCGACCGGGACTTCGACGACTGGGCAAAACCGCTGTGGCCTGCGCTGTCGGATGAGGTCCTAAAAGAGTTCTCCCGGGACTAGCGCAACAGGGGTATCAGGGGGCACAATAGACACGTACGACACAACTGCATCTTCGGAAACACCAGGTCGTTGGGGAAGACGTCCCTAGTGGAAACCGAAGGAGTATGTGATGCGTGCGTCGAATCAGTACACCGACGTGACGACGGGTGTGGTCTATCTCCACGCCTCGCCGGCGGCGGTGTGCCCACACGTCGAGTGGGCGTTGTCGTCGACCCTGAGTGCTGGGGCGAACCTCAAGTGGACTCCGCAGCCCGCCATGCCCGGACAACTGCGCGCGGTCACCAACTGGGTCGGCCCCGTCGGCACCGGTGCCCGGCTTGCTAGTGCGCTGCGGTCATGGTCGGTGCTGCGCTTTGAGGTCACCGAGGATCCCAGCCCGGGAGTGGACGGCATCCGGTTCTGCCACACGCCCCAGTTGGGTCTGTGGAACGGGGCGATGAGCGCCAACGGCGACATCATGGTCGGTGAGATGAGGTTGCGCACCCTGATGTCCGAGGGGGCCGACACCCTGGCCGCCGAGTTGGACACCGTGCTGGGCACTGCATGGGACGAGGCGCTGGAGCCCTACCGCGACGGTGGCGACGCCGGCGAGGTCAGTTGGCTGAGCCGGGGAGTTGGGTAGCCGGCAGCTGGGCATGAAATGCCGGGCCCCCGCCCCCCGATTAGCGGTGCGACGCTGATCTGACGCTTGCGGCCGCCCGCCTTGAACTGGCGGACTGCGGCGGATCGAACTTGGTTTGGTTGGAGCCGACGATGATGGCTCGCCGACCGCTGCCCGGTCCGGCTTGGGCAACGCTGGTGTTGCCGAAGACCCGGGCGGTGTTGAGGCTTCCGTAGGTCGCATAGGCTTCGGAAGCATCTCCGATCACGCTGGCGATGTTCAACACTGACTCTGTGGCGTCAAAAGCGCCGGCGCCGGCGTAGGAGTTGGATCCGACAGCGCGGGCGATGTTGAAGGAACCTCGGCCGATGTCGATGCCACCGGCCTGGGCCTCAACCGCTGTTCCGATTGCGCTGGCGATGTTGAAATCACCGGTCCCGGCGTACGCGTCTGTACTCGCGCCAAGCGCGCGAGCGATATTGAACGACGCCGGCGCGGTCGGGCTGCCACCGGCGTTGGATACAGCCCCATTTCCCAGTGCCCGGGCGATGTTGCCGTTGCCGTCATAGGCGGCCGCGTACGACCCTAGGCCGAATGCGCGGCTGGAATTGCCGAAGCCGAACTGGGCAAAGGCCGTGGAATTGTCGCCCACCGCACGGGCGATGTTGAAGGCGGAGACCCGCTCAAGATTGCCGCCTGCGCCGGTCTGTGCAATTGCATTCACCCCGATTGCCGTGGCCAGGCCGAACGAGCCGAAGGTAGCGAAAGCGCCTGTGTTGTTCTCCAATTGCGATCCCAGCCCAGTGGCGATCTGGAAGATGCCGTCGGAGGCCTGTGCGGTGCCACCCGCCGCAGCAGTGGCAATGTTGAAGTAACTGGTGCCACCGACGTCCGGCGTTGTGTAGGCAAGGCTGTTGTCACCGACCGCTATTGCCAGGTTGAAAAAACCGCCGGCGACTTCGGCATAGGTGTTTGCGCCGATGGCGATGGCCCACTGCAACGGTCCGGCCGACGAGCACGACGCGCCGCCGGTCTTGAGCGTCCCGGTGAGCGCCGAGGAGAAACAGGCGTCCAATGCCTGCGCGGGGGCGGGCGCAACGCTGGTCGCCAATGCACTAGCAGCAACGGCACCGAACACGCCACCGGCGACCAGAAGTCCGGTCATCTTGGACATCCGGCCAGAAGAAGTGGCATTAGTCATCGGAAAGGGGTCCAATCTGTGTCGGTGAGCAAAGTCGACAGCAAACTATCATAGGAGGGTAAACAAGCACATCACGGCTGGACTCCACGTCGGGTAGCATCGGCCGCCGGGGTCGGATACAGAAGGTTGGCAAAGCGTGGCGCAGCGTGCCCAGGACTGGTTGCAGGCCGGGCGTCACTTCTCCTGGGTCCCGAGCGAACCTCTCCGGCACACCGACAGTCTGGATATTTTTCACGCTGAGTTCGGCGACCCTGAGGCCCCGCTACTGCTGATGGTGCATGGCTTTCCGACCAGCAGCATCGACTGGTGCGACGTTGCGGGCGAACTTAGTGCCACGCATCGGGTATGTGTGCTCGATCTTCCCGGGTTCGGGTTCTCCGATAAACCCGCCGGCGAGAAGTACACACTGCGTCGCGACAGTGAACTCCTCGGGTATTACCTGACGGAGATCCTCGGGGCCAGCACCGGTGCGGTGGTCGCTCATGATCGTGGCGACAGCGTGGCCCTGAGTTTCGCCATCCGATGCGCGGCCGGTGAGTTCGACGTCGAGGTGACCAACCTGGTTCTCAGCAACGGCAACATCTTTCTGCCGTTGTCGAATCTCACCGATTACCAGCGCGTGCTGTTGAATCCGCAAACTGCGCCGACACTGAACTCGATGACTCCGCAGATGCTGGCGGTCGGGTTGGGGCGGAGCATGTTCACCCCACCTCGCGGCATCGAGGATTCGACGATCGCCGCGCTGGCGGACACCTTCGCGTACAACGACGGTATGGCCGCCATGCACGGCACCATCCAGTATTTGGTGGAACGAAGCGAGCACGAGACTGCGTGGCTGGAGGATCTGGCGGCACTGCCGGTGAAGACAACGCTGATCTGGGGGCTGTGCGATACCGTCGCTCCACTGCGGGTGGCGGCTCACGTGTGGGATAACTATCTGGTGACCAAGCCGGGCGACAACGAGTTCTGGGTGCTGCCGCGGGCGAACCATTACGTTCAGAACGATCAGCCGCGGGAGTTCGCGCACGTCGTGCAGGCCAGCTTGTCCAACACGTCGCCCGTGACGCCCGGCCCGGTGTCCGACGAGCTGGGTGCTCCGGTTTTCGTCGACCGGTCCCGGTCGCAATTGCCCTCGGCCAGTGACGTTCTCAGCCGAGGTCAGGGTTAGGGAGACGCATCAGTGAGCGGCAAAGAACTTCCTGCGCGGGCACGCGTCGTCATTATTGGCGGTGGCGTGACCGGATGCAGTATCGCCTACCACCTGGCCCACCTTGGCTGGACCGACGTGGTGCTCCTCGAACAACATGAACTGACCGCGGGTAC
>JBAXIR010000111.1:0-8948 GCA_037138275.1 Mycobacteriaceae bacterium
TCGCGCCCCGGTTGCGGCGAGCAGGCCGGCAGCCGCCCGAGCGGTCGCGGCACCGTCCGCGGTCCGGCCGACGGTCCGGCCGAACCGCACCCGCGCGGCACTGCCCGACACCGCTTCACCCACACCGCCCACTACTGACGGTCGTGTTCCGACGCCGGTCGCCTCGGCAGTGCTAGATCACACCGGGTCCGCTGAATCGATCAGCGCCCCAACGGCTGCACCATCGCCGAGTTCGATGACCGCAGCTGCCACCGAAATCCCCTCGGCGCCAACCGTTTTCCGCCGCGCACCTCGTGCGGCCGCAGCCGTCAGCGCCCTGGCCACACCGTTCACCGGTGCTGCCACCACGTCGGCGAACGACCTCCTGTCGGAACTGCTGTCCCCGTTCCAGGGTTTCGTCGAGGGAATCGCACTGCTGGTGCGGCGCACCTTCTTCAACCAGGCACCGTCGATGAGCCCTGTGCAGATCACCGGACAGAGCCAGGGCCTGATCACCGGCGACTTGGGCGCGGTCGACCCTGAAGCGGATCCGATCCTCTTCAGCATCACCAGCAATCCCCAGCACGGCAGCGTGGCGATTGGTTCAGGCGGTGGCTACACGTACACGCCCGGCCAGGATTTCACCGGCACCGACACCTTCACCGTCGCCGCCGCGGACACCGGGCTCCACATCAATCTGCTCGACCTATTCCGCGCCCCGAGCACGTCGGCGAATGTCGTGGTCAGGCAGGGTGCCGCCGCCGCGGCGTCGCTGCTGCAGTTCCAGTTCTTCTACGGCAGCGGATCGCAGTACTGGTCGCCCGCGGCGCGTAGTTCGCTGGAGGCGGCCGCCGGTGCGATCGCATCGCACATCGTGCTGAGCACACCGGTTGTCGTCACCTTCGACGTCACCGGGGAGTACAACCTGCTGTCTGCGACGCTGGCTACGGCCGGTAGCGATTTCATCAGCGCCGACCCCGGCTTCCTGCCTACGGTGGTCCAGAACAAGATCCTCACCGGCGTCGACTCAAACGGTTCGGACGCCGACGGCGAGATCACCTGGAACTTCGCCCAGCCCTGGGTCTCCGGCGATTCAATCGCCTACGGCCAGTACGACATTCAGTCGGTGGCGATGCACGAGTTGCTGCACACCCTGGGATTCCTGTCCTATGTGGACGCGCCCGGGGCGAACGGCGGAACGAGTTGGACGGTGTTCGACAGCTTCCTGGTCAACTCGTCCGGTACCAAGCTGATCGGCAGCGACTACATCTGGAACAGCACCTACGACGGGAATCTGACGGGCGGCAGTGGCGGCGTCTTCTTCGGCGGGCCCAACGCCGTTGCCGCCTACGGGGGCCGGGTTCCGCTGTACACGCCGAGCCCCTGGGCATCCGGGAGTTCACTGTCGCACCTCAACGATCGCGTCTTCGCCGGCGGTAACCGGAAGCTGATGAACGCGCAGGTCGGTTCAGGCCTGGGCATCCGGGTGATCAGCGCGACCGAACTCGGTGTCCTTGCCGACCTCGGCTACACCGTCACGCCGTAGCCCGGGGCCCCCGCGAGCAGTGGATCCTGTCTGCACGCCCGGATAGCACATGTGCTACCTTAGCGTCATGAAGGCGGGGACTTTGTGAAAGCGGTGGGATTGCGCGAGTTGCGCCAAGATGCATCCGGATTGATCCGCCGTGTCGAGGATGGCGAAGAAATCACGATCACCGTCGCCGGTCGTGTCGCCGCGAGGCTGGTTCCGGCGGCACCGCACGCCTGGCGGCGATGGGCTGAGGTAGCCGAACTCTTCACCGGGCCGGCCGACCCCGCGTGGGCACAGGATCGCGAAGCCGTCGACCACGAGATACGCGACCCGTGGACTCGCGAGTGAAGGCTGTTCTGGACACCAGCGTGGTGCTGGCCAACGACATCGGTGCCCTCGATGGTGAGCTTGCCATCAGCTCAATCACATTGGCGGAGATACATTTCGGTGTCTTGGTGGCGAAAGAGCACAGCATCCGTGCCGAGCGATTGCGCCGACTGCTTGTACTCCAACGCGCATTCGACGCCCTACCCCTGGATAACGCTGTTGCAGCTAGTTATGGCCAGATTGCTGCTGCCGTCGTCAATGCCGGGCGTCAACCACGCGCACGATCTTTGGACCTGCTGATTGCCGCAACCGCGCACGCTCACTCGGCCCTGCTGTACACCCGCAACCTCACCGACTTCCAGGGTCTCGAAGGACTCGTGGAGGTTGTTGCGGTCTGACCGTGATACCCCTGGCGCAGACCGCTTCGATACCTGTCAATATAGACAGATGTCGAATCGAGAAACCCGTGACGGACCGGCCCGCTGCCCGGTGGCGCCCCTGGTGGCCGAACCGCTGACCATGGCGGCGGCCACGGAGATGGCCGCGAAGTTCAAAGCGCTATCCGACCCCGTGCGCCTGCATCTCCTGAGTCTGGTGGCCAGCCATGCGGGCGGTGAGGCCTGCGTCTGCGATATCGCTTCGGGCGTGGGGGTCTCCCAGCCGACGGTCTCGCATCACCTCAAAGTGCTCCGCGACGCCGGATTGCTGACGTCGCAACGCCGGGCGTCGTGGGTGTACTACGCGGTCGTGCCCGAAACACTCACCGCGTTGTCAGCACTGTTGCGTACCGGAGTCGACGCGGCGACACCCGCCGGGGCGTCCGCATGACCAAGACGGCCGTGCACGACGACACCTCGGGAACCCTCGCCCGACTCTCCACCCTCGACCGCTTCCTGCCGATCTGGATCGGCATCGCGATGGCGGCCGGCCTGCTGCTCGGCCGAATGATCCCGGGACTGTCCGGTGTCGTGTCAGCGGTACAGATCGACGGGGTT
Organism: Mycobacteriaceae bacterium; assembly: GCA_037138275.1. Taxonomy (GTDB): domain Bacteria; phylum Actinomycetota; class Actinomycetes; order Mycobacteriales; family Mycobacteriaceae; genus Mycobacterium. Next base: position 2,833 of record JBAXIR010000111.1, read on the forward strand.
TCGCTACCGATCGCACTGGGCCTACTGGTGATGATGTACCCGGTGCTGGCCAAGGTGCGCTACGACCGACTGGACTCCGTCACCGGTGATCGCAAACTCCTGATGAGCGCACTGGTCCTGGTCTGGCTCGTCGGCCCGGCATTGATGTTCACCCTCGCGTGGGCTTTCCTGCCTGATCTGCCGGAGTACCGCACCGGCATCATCATCGTCGGCCTGGCGCCGTGTATCGCCATGGTGATCATCTGGAATGACCTCGCCCTGGGCGACCGCGAGGCCGCCGCCGTTCTGGTGGCGATCAACTCGGTCATTCAGGTGCTGTTCTTCGCCGCACTGGCCTGGTTCTATCTCACTGTGCTGCCGGGCTGGCTGGGGTTGAAGCAGACGACGATCGCCTTCTCGACGTGGCAGATCGCCAAGTCGGTACTGATCTTCCTCGGCATACCTCTGGTCGCAGGCTTCCTGTCCCGTCGCTATGGCGAAAAGCTCAGGGGCCGTGTGTGGTACGAGTCGACGTTCCTGCCCAGGATCGGTCCGTGGGCGTTGTACGGTCTGCTGTTCACCATCGTGATCCTGTTTGCGCTACAGGGCCGCCAAGTCACCTCACACCCGTGGGATGTGGCACGGATCGCCCTGCCACTGCTGGCGTACTTCGCGGTCATGTGGGGCAGCGGCTACGCATTGGGCGCCGCCATCGGCCTCGGCTATGCGCGCACCACCACCCTCGCGTTCACCTCCGCGGGCAATAACTTCGAGCTCGCCATCGCCGTCGCCATCACCACCTTCGGCGCCACCTCCGGTCAGGCGCTCGCCGGTGTCGTCGGTCCGCTGATCGAGGTGCCGGTTCTGGTCGCGCTGGTGTACGTCTCGCTGGCATTGCGCAAGCGTTTCGCTTCGAAACTAGCACTGGCACAGCGGGATTCATAATGCGGCCCAGTGTGCTGTTCGTCTGCGTTCACAATGCCGGCCGCTCACAGATGGCCGCCGGGTTTCTCACCCACCTGGCCGGTGATGCGATCGAGGTCCGTTCGGCCGGCAGCGCCCCGGCGGCGAGTATCAACCCGGCAGCCGTGGCGGCAATGGCCGAAGTCGGTGTCGATATCTCGGCCCAGTCGCCGAAGATCCTCACCCCTGATGCGGTCGAGACCTCCGATGTGGTCATCACGATGGGCTGCGGAGACACCTGCCCGGTGTTCCCGGGCGTGCGCTACCGCGACTGGGAGTTACCCGACCCGGCCGGCAAAGGCATCGACGCGGTCCGGCCGATCCGCGACGAGATCAAGGTGCGCGTCCAAGCCCTCATCGAGGAACTGACAGCGTCCTCTTACTGACAGCGCCCTAACCCGTCACCAACCACCCGTCACCAACCACCCGTCACCAACCAGAGCGCGCCCAGTGGCGCGAGGTTCAGCAGCGTCCCGATCTTGGGGCCACCGATGATCGCCGGCCAAAGAACTCCCGCGAGTAGCGAGACCAGATTCGTCGAACCCGCCCTGACATGGGCGGATGCGGTTTAGTATCGATCGCTATGACCGAGCGTGAGGCCCTGCCGTATGAGGATCTCGGCGCATGGTTCACCGATGATCTCCGCCCGGGCTGGGCCCGCTACTGGAATGAGGCGCCCACTGCGCCCCCCAAACCGCCCTGGTACCGCAATCCCCGGGTGCTGCTCACCGTGATCACGGTGGCCGCAGCCGCCCTGGTGGTGGCCGCCGTATTGCTCGTGACCCTCAGCAAGGCGGACTTCAACCAAACCAGACAACTCAGAAGCATCGACCCGGTGCCCACGGCGACGGCAACCCGCCAGGCCGAGATCGCCAGCGCGGCACCGGCACCGACGGCGGCTCCGGCACAAGAGTCTGAAGTGACACCCGCAGAGAGCCCGGTGCCATCGGCGGATGCACCCCCACCACCGGCGGTGCCGCGTTCTGTCGTTCCCAGTCACTCCGACGGCCCACGTATCAACGTCACGCGAACGCCGATGAGCTTCACCCCCGGACAAATTCCTGCGAACTGAAGCCGTAGGCTTCACCCCACTACTCGCACTGCGGTCCTTTTCGAATTGCGGCGCAGAGGATTTCACTGATTCGGGAATTGCCGGGGGCGAGGATATTCCGATGACTGCTCCGTGACCACCCATGAGGCGATGGACGCCAGGGCGAGATTCCTGGCTGCCGTCGAACGAGTACCCGATCAAGCCAACGGCGCGCAACGACTATGTGCTGCATGCGTGCTAGCCCTGCCGATACGACGGGCGGCCATCGCGATCTCCGTACACGGCCACGGCCTGGAAGTGCTTTCGGCTACCGACCAGGTCGCTGAGCAAGTGGAGTGGACGCAGGTCACGCTAGGCGAGGGGCCCGGATTCGACGCTGTGGCCAGTGGCGGTCCAGTCTCGCTGGTCAGCCTCGTGCAGGCTGATGCGCGCTGGCCGATGTTCGTCTCGGAGGTCGCCGGCACCGGTATCGGAGCCATGTATGCACTTCCACTCCAGATCGGTGCCATCAACGTCGGAGTGTTGGATCTCTACTGCGACCCGGGGGAGTTTCTTGAAGGACCCGATTTCACCGCTGCCGTGGCGGTCTCCGAACTACTCACCTCGGTCCTTCTCGCGGTCGGCCCGGGCGGCCGAATTCCGGAATCCCTGGGCCCGTGGTGGAATCAGCCACTGGGCACCCGTGAAGTCCATCAGGCCACCGGGATTTTGATGGAGCAGCTCGGCATCGACGCCCGGTCTGCCTACGTTCGGCTTCAGGCCTTCGCATTCGGAAATCGTCAATCCCTCAAAGACATTGCGCGTGATGTGGTCAGCAGGCGGCTACGGTCCGACCCCGAGTCGGGCGAGACGACCACCCCCCATCCCACGGCACAGCCATGACGTACCACCCAACAGCCCTACCGCCGCTTCGGGTGTGGGACGATTCACCGGAGGGGGATTACCGTGGATGACTACGGGCGGCTAGCACAGGCATTCGTCGGCTTGGCTGACACGCTGGTGGCCGACTACGACGCCGTAGAAGTCTCCCAGCAACTCATCGAGAGCTCGATGGCCCTGCTCCCCATCGCCGCAGCCGGGCTCCTGATCGGCGACGTTCACGGCGAACTTCATGTTCTCGCATCAAGCAGCGAAGAGATTAGGCTGCTCGAGCTGCTCCAAGTGCAAGCCGACGCCGGACCATGCCTGGTCGCCTACCGCACCGGACAACCGGTCCTGGTCGAGGATCTGAATCTCGAGCCGGAGCGCTGGCCGGCCTTCGCACAGCAGGCCGCGGAGTACCAATACCGGTCGGTGTCGGCGCTGCCGTTGCGGCTGCGCGACGAACGCGTGGGCGCCCTGAACCTATTCCGGACCGAGGTCGGTGACATGTCCCCCACCGATGTTTCCGTCGGCCAAGCCCTTGCCGACGTCGCCACCGTCGGGATACTGCATCAGCGGACCCTGACCCACTCGCATCTGATCAGCCAACAACTCCAAGGCGCTCTGAATAGCAGGGTGATCATCGAACAGGCCAAGGGCGTCCTCGCCGAGCGCGGTTCCATCGATATGGACCGAGCGTTCATGTTGCTTCGAGCCCACGCGCGCAAGACGCAGCAACGCCTCGCCGATGTCGCGCTCGCGGTGGTCAACAACGCCGATACCTCTGCGATCCTCGCACCGGAGCAGATTTAGCCTTTTCGGGTACGCCCGATCGATGAAGTTGGCCCCCGTGCTCACACCGCGGTTGTAGACTCAGCCACGCAAGGCTTTCCCCAGTCCCCGGTGAGCACTCTCGTTTCGGCTCATTCCTAGGGGTATTTCATGCCATTGCATCCCGCCGGATTCAATCTCCTGAAACGCCGCGCTGTGCCCACAGCGGAGACTTCGCGTTCGCCCGGCTAGGGCGGGACTGTGCGATTCGGGGGTGGCCTTGCCGGTGATGAGGGGTCCGGCAAGTCCACCCCCCAAACGCACAGTCATCAATCCGTCGCGAAGTCGGCTTCCGCGTCCCGTTGCAGGTTGACATAGGCGTCCTCGCTGACATCGAAGGCGACGGTCTGGATTGTGCCGCCGGTGAACGTGCCCGGATTCTTGTACTGCGCGGAGACGTTATCGCCACTGTCGTAGCCCACGCACAGGCCGTCACCGGCCAACGTGAACTTGCCGATCTGGGCCCGCATGGGTCCACTCGTCACCGCCTTGCCGTCAACGTACAGCGTTGTGGTGCCGAGGGATTCGCCGTGTTCACCGGCCTTCTCGCGCGTGAACTCCACACCCAGCGCATGCTTGCCGGGTGTCAGTGGCGGTGAGACGAAGTCCTGCTCCGGCTTGATGCCGAGGAAGTTGTAGACATAGTGCAGGCGGCCATCTTTGATGAACAAGGTGTGCCCACCGAACCGGGAGCCGTGCGCAAAGATCACGCCCTGAGCATTCGCCGCCAGATCGACGGTACCGACAACCTTGTAGGACTTGCCCCGGATGTTGACCGCCACGCCCTCGGGCACCGGCGCGGTATCCGGGTAGTACAGATAGCGGTTGCGCGGCGGCTCCGCCTGGGGCCGCGGCGTGCCGGCCTGGATGACGGCCGAGCGATCGTCGAGAGGCAGTACGAAGTTATCCCTGGCTTCCTCGTCCCAGGCCTTGATGAGTTCCTTCAACTTATCCGGGTACTGATCGGCGACGTTCGTGGACTCCGAGCGATCCTCGGCGACGTGATATAGCTCCCAGCGGTCTTGATCGAAGTGGCCCTGGTTGCTGATCGGCGCGTGCAGTGCGGCTGCCTTCCAGCCGTCCTGCCAGATGCCGCGGGTGCCGAGCATCGCAAAGTACTGCCGCTTGCGGGTGGTGGCGACATTCGGATCGTCGAAGCTGTAGCGCATCGACACGCCGTTGAGCGGGTACTGCTTGATGCCCTTGTATTCCTTGGGCATCTCGAGTCCGGCGACGTCGAGAACCGTCGCTGCAACGTCAGTCGCGTGGTGATACTGATCGCGCACCTGGCCCTTGGCCTTCATGCCCTTCGGCCAGGAGATGATCATCGGGTCGCAGGTGCCGCCGGAGAACTGCGCGTAGCGCTTGAACATCTGGAACGGGGTGGAGAACGCCGTCGCCCATCCGGTGGGGTAATGCTCGTAGGTGTCCGGGCTGCCCAGGGTGTCGATGTACTTCATATTTTCCGACAGTTCGTCGGGATAGCCGTTGAAGAATTTGTTCTCGTTGACTGATCCGTTGGGTGAGCCCTCGCCGGAGGCGCCGTTGTCGGCGCAGTAGAAGACGACAGTGTTCTCCAACTGCCCGGTCTGCTCCAGGTAGTCGACGATCCGCCCAACCTGGGCATCGGTGTATTCCGAGAAGCCCGCGTACACCTCAGCAAGTCGGGAGAACAACTTCTTCTCATCGGCATTGAGCGAGTTCCACGGCCGCACCGCATCATTGGGCGCTGTTTTTGCAATATCCTCGGGCAACGGGTTGATCGGCGTCATCTTGGTGCCTGCGGGCAGTACGCCCTTGTCGATCATCCGCGGCAGCACCCAATCGCGGTAAGCCTCGTAGCCGTCGTCGAAGCGGCCCTTGTATTTGTCGATGTACTCCTGCGGTGCCTGATGCGGGGCATGGTTGGCGCCGGGGCAGAACCACATGTACCAGGGCTTGGACGGGTTGGACGAGCGCTGGTCCCGTAACATCCGAATCGCGTTATCGGTGAGGTCTTTGGAGAGGTGATAACCCTCTTCGGGGCTATACGGCTGCTCGACGAAGCGGTTGTCCTCGACCAGGTCGGGGTACCACTGGTTGGTCTCCCCGCCGAGGAACCCGTAGAAGCGGTCGAAGCCCTTCTGCAGCGGCCACTCCGACTTGCTGCCGCCGCTGGAGACGTCCTCCTCGGGAACGTTGTGGTTCTTGCCGATCCAGAATGTGCTGTAACCGTTGTCCTGCAGCACCTGGCCGATGGTGGCGCACTGTGCAGGCAGCCGGGCGGCCATGCCCGGAAAACCATTGGAGCCCTCGGTGATCGACCCGGAGCGGTTGACGTGTTGGCTGCGGCCGGTGAGGAAGCACGACCGGGTGGGCGAGCACAGCGCGGTGGTGTGCCACTGCGAGTACATCAACCCGTTGTCGGCCAGACGTTGCATGACCGGCATCT
>JBAXIR010000112.1:0-8926 GCA_037138275.1 Mycobacteriaceae bacterium
ACCGGCTTGCCGTCGAGGTATTCGATGATCGCGGAATCGCCGGAGGGGTCGGTCACCGACAGGTGCACGGTGGGGTGCGCCGCGTTACCGGGGCCGAAGTTGATCGGGACGATGTAGATCGCCGGGTTGGTGAACGCGTCGACGACCTCGTTAACGGTCGAGAAGGTGGTGAGCACGTAGTCCACCCAGCCGGCGAAGGACAGTCGCGGCCGGTTGTCGGTCGGGGCCGGCCCGAAGTCCGATTCGCCGAGGTAGAGCAGGTTGGCTACCAACCCCTTCTCGTTCATGCCGTCGAATACGCCATCAATCGGCCCACTGGGGTCGGTGGTTCCGGCCACTTCGATGGCGCCGTATTTGCGGGTCCAGGTGAGCGAATTGACACCGCCCGCGCCATCCTGGGTGCTGCCGGCCGGAACGGCATACAGGTGGGAGTGGAACGAGTACGGCCAGTCCATCGACCGGCCGGTGATGACTGTGTCGTTCGGACCCAGCCAGGTGACGCGGCTACACGCGTCGGCGGACGGCGCGAGAACCAGTGACATCAGCGCCGCCAGGAGGACGACGATTAACCGATAACTTCCCTTTTTCGCCATAGCTGTCCCTTCTGTTGCCCAAGCCATGATTGCAGGCTTGATCGTCACTAACCTCCGATTTCGTACCGGCAGTCGCTCAATCGACCACAATGATCGTAAACCGGGGCCCACTGGAGAGGTGGCGATGAAACAACGACGCCGACTCGGGGTTCAGGACGCCCTGTGGCTGGAGATGGACCGACCGAACAACCTCATGGTGGTCGACTCGGTGATCTGGACGGCCGAACCCCTGGACTTCGCCAAGGTGCGGGCCGTGGTGGAGGAACGCCTGCTGAATCGCTACCCGGTGTTCCGCAGTCGCGCGGTCCAGGACGACGACGGCTCCTGGTGGTGGGAGCCTGACGAGAAGTTCGATATCGACAACCACGTGGCGTTGATATCGCTGACGAATCCCGGCGATCCCAGCGCGCTGCAAGACCTCGTCGCAGCCCACCGATCCGAGATGCTCGACCGCGATCGCCCACTGTGGCAGGCAATCTGGATCAAGAACTACCTCGAGGGTTCTGCCATGATCCTGCGCAGCCACCACGCGATCGCCGACGGTGTGCGGATGATGCAGCTGGCCATGAGTCTGTTCGACGAATCCCCGCGCGGCACTCCGATCATGGCCCCGGCAATCCTCAAGCAGGTCGCCCACCCGCACCCACCCGGGCAGCCGTTGGCCCTGCGGGTGCGGTCCAGTGCTGCGGGCGCGGTAAAAGCGGCCGGCGGTGTGCTCTCCGGCGTGGTCGACGCCGTCGCCGATTCGCCCAGTCTGATCGGTCGGGCCGGCCGCCTGGGCCGGTTCGCCCTGCGCAACCCGCTGGGTGCGGGCAACACCGTGGTGACCGCGGCGCAGGCGACAGGTGCGGATATCGCACACACGCTGAACATGGTCCTGCCCGGCGGAGGGTCACTGGTTGACATCTTCTCTGCTGCGCCCGGCGATTTGGACACGGTGCGAAAGTTGCTGCTGGGCACTCGCAATGATTCGACGATCTGGACTGGGACCGCCGGCGGCGATAAGAGCATCGCGTGGTCGGAGCCGTTGTCATTGCCTGCGGTCAAGGCGGTGGCGCGGGCCAATCGCTGCACCGTCAACGACGTGCTGGTGGCGTGTGTGGCCGGAGCGCTGGGCGACTATCTCAAGGCCCACCATGCCCGCTGCTCATCGGTGACGTTCATGGTGCCGGTGAACCTCAAACCCCTCGACCGCACGTTGCCCGACACCCTGGGCAACGAATTCGCGCTGGTGCAACTGGAACTGCCGACCGACGAACCTGATCCGCTCAAGGTGCTCGCTGCGGCCAAGCGCCGGATGGATCGGATCAAGCACGGCCACGAAGCCGCGGTGGCGTTCCGATTCCAGGAGACCATCGCCGGTCTGAGCCGCGGCATGTACGAGGCGGCCGTGGACATGTTCGCCAACCGCACGCTCGGAACCCTGACCAATATCCAGGGTCCGCCGGATGCGGTCTATCTGGCCGGCTCACTGGTGGACGGCATGGTCGGCTGGGCGCCGATCTCAGGAGACCAGCCGATGAGCTTCACCATTTCCAGCTACGACGGTGAGGTGATCGTCGGAATCGCCTGCGACACAAAGCTTGTACCCGATCACGAGATGATCGTCGACGGCTTTGCGCTCGCCTTCACCAGACTCTTCGAAGAGACGCCGGGCGCGGAACTGATGCCGATCAGGTGGGCGAGGGACGCGCGAGATCGTCGCCGAAGGCGATGAGTGCGCGCCGGCCGATGGCGAGGATCTCCTCGTCGAAGTCGGTGTTGTCGCGGAACGAGAGTTCCAGGATGCGATCGGCCATCTCGACGGCGACCAGGATCGCCCGGGGGTCGGTGTCGGCCGGAATCAGTTGGCGCGTGACCAGGATCGTGTGAATACGGCCGGCCAGGTTCTGCATTCGGGCCCGGACGTGCCTAGTGACGGTGGGGGAGGTGCGGCCGGCCATCCACAGTCGCGCGGCGGCCGGAAACCTGCGGTAGTCGGCGACGTGCAGGTCGAGTTCGTTGTTGAGCAACTCGGCCACCGAGGTGACATTCCAGGTCTGCTCGGCGGCCACGCACCGGGCATCGAGTTCGGCGCAGTGCCGTTCGAGTAATTCGTCGAGGATCGCATCACGGTCGGCGAAGAACCGGTACAACGATGGGTAGGACACTCCGGCGCGGTCGGCGATCGCCCGCGTCGTGGTGGCGTCGACGCCGTGTTCATCAGCGATCGCGGCGGCGGCGTCGAGGATTCGCGTCACCGTCAGCCGACTGCGGGCCTGCCTCGGCTCGCGACGCTGAACTCCCGCGAGGGTCATCGGCGTCCTCTCCAGTAGGCGATCGCTACCGAAGACCTTGACAGCGACCGTGCAAAATATAACACTATTCTCGTTACTGTTACTAGACCCGACCCGGGAGTGCCCATGTCCGTCATCTCGCTCGACCAGGCCCGGCCCACAGCGCCGCTGACCGGACACGTCGACGTACTGATCGTCGGCGCCGGGATCTCCGGTATCGGCCTGGGTCACTACCTGGTTACCAAACAACCGGGCCGAAGCTTCGCCATGGTTGACGGCCGCGAAGCGATCGGCGGAACGTGGGACCTGTTCCGCTATCCGGGCATCCGGTCGGACTCCGACCTGCACACCTTCGGCTACGCATTCAAACCGTGGACTTCTGATAACGCCATCGCCGACGCGCACGAAATCCTGGACTACCTGCGGGAGGTCGTCCGTGATGATGATCTGGCGCGGCGAATCCACTTCCGGCACAAGGTGTTACGTGCCGACTTCTCCAACCGAACCGCACGGTGGACGGTGACGCTGGAGTCCGACGGCCGGCAGTGGGATGTCACCTGCGATGTGCTGTTCTCGGCCTGCGGCTACTACGACTACGCCGGTGGCTACACCCCGCACTTCGACGGCCAGCAGGACTTCGAGGGCACGATCGTGCACCCGCAGGCCTGGCCGGAGGATCTCGACTACGCCGGCAAGAAGGTCGTCGTGATCGGCAGTGGCGCCACCGCGGTCACGCTGATTCCGGCGATGGCCCCGACCGCCGAACACATCACCATGCTGCAGCGCTCCCCGTCGTACGTGATGCCGTTGCCGCGCAAAGATCCGATCGCCAACGGGCTGCGCAAGGTGCTGCCAGACGAAGCTGCCTACCGGGTCACCCGCAAGCTGAACATCGGCAGGCAGCGCCTCATCTACGGCGCGAGCCGGCGCTATCCCAACCAGATCCGCCGACTGATCCGCAAGTTCAACGTCAGTGCGCTGCCCGAGGGCTACGACGTCGACACCCACTTCAACCCCACCTACAATCCATGGGACCAGCGGATGTGCGCGGTGCCGGACGCCGACCTGTTCCGGGCCATCTCCAAGGGCAAGGCGTCGGTGGTAACCGACAAGATCGTGCGGTTCACCAAAACCGGGATTCTGCTGGAGTCCGGTCGCGAACTCGACGCCGACGTCATCGTCACCGCCACCGGCCTGAACCTGCAGGCCTTCGGCGGCATCACATTGACGGTCGATGGCCAGCAGGTCGACCTGCACGAGTGCCTGGCCTACAAGTCGATGATGCTCTCGGGCGTCCCGAACTTCGCATTCGCGATCGGCTACACCAACTCGTCGTGGACGCTGAAGGTCGACCTGGTGTGCGAGCACCTGATGCGGATGCTGGCCTACATGGATCAGCACGGCTACACCACGGTGGTGGCGGTGGCCGACGATCCGACCATCGCACGCCGGCCACTGCTGGATTTCTCCGCCGGCTACGTGCTGCGCTCGCTGGACAGTTTCCCGCAGCAGGGCGATAGCGGACCGTGGGCGGTGGCGATGGATTACAAATCCGATCGCGAGCGGCTGATCAACGGACCGGTTTCCGATGCCGCGCTGCGGTTCAGCACCGCCGACCGTGCCGCCGTCGGCTCGGGGGCGGCCAGGGCATGAGCCGGCCCGTCTTCGTCGATGTGGGCGGACGTCGCGTCCGGGTCCGGGTCGACGGCGACGCCGCCAATCCGCCGGTGCTGCTGTTGCACGGCATCGGCCGGAGCCTGGAGGACTGGGCTCCCCAGCAGCAGCGGCTTTCCGTCGCGCACCGGGTGATCGCCGTCGACGTACCGGGCTTCGGGTTCTCCGATCGGCCCGAGGGCCCAATCACGTTGTCCGCGTTCGCCAAAGGTGTACTGGGCGCGGTGGATGCGCTTGGCGAGACCCGTCCGCTGAACGTCGTCGGCAACTCCCTCGGCGGCGCGATCGCCATGCAACTGCTTGCCTATCGCCCGGAGCGGGTGGCCAGTCTGGCTCTGATCAACAGCGCGGGCTTCGGCAGCGAGGTGACGGCGCTGCTGCGGATACTGGCCGTGCCGGTGATCGGACCGCTGAGCACCCGCCGGCCCACGCGGGCCAGTGCGCGTCTGCTGGAGCGAACCATCTACGCCGACCCTTCGCTGGCGACCAGGGAACGTATCGACCACGCCCTCGCCGTCGGGAACCAGCCGAACGCTGGCGCGGTGCTGCGCGAGACCGCCCTCGCACTGGGCACCGCGCGCGGCGTCAAGCCGGGCTGGCGTCGGCAGTTGGCCGCCTTCGCCGCACTGCACCCCCGGCCCACCCTCATCATGTGGGGTGAGCGCGATCGGGTGCTGCCGGCGCACCACATCCGGGAGGCGCGCCGGGTCTTCCCGCACGCGCAGGCCCATCTGCTTCCCGATATCGGGCACATGCCGCAGATCGAGTGCCCCGAGGAGTTCGCCGGCCTGGTACTGCCATTCCTGGCGCGCGTCGCCGACGAACAGCGGACATCGGGCACCGGGTAGTGCTTGACTGGCAGGTATGACGACGTCACCTTCGGGTCGCGCACAGCCGCACGCATCGGCAGGCATCGGTCGGGTGGGCGCGCTGGCCGTGGCCCTCGGCATCGGTGCCGCCATCGGCACCGGCGTGGCCGCACCCGCCTCCGCCGACACCACCGGATCCACTGATTCGGCCACCGCAGCATCGACTCGAACGTCGCCCGGTCCGCGTACTCGCAGGGCTGCGCCGACGATTACTTCGTTGCCCAAGGCGGTCGCTGCAGCCACGTCCAGTAAGCCGGCCCGGCCCGCGGCCATGCGGTCTGCGACCGTCCGACGCGCAGCACCGGCAAGCCGTCCGACGCCCTCGGCTCCGGTCGGTGCGCCCACCGCGCTGGATCTTCTGGCGGCGGCGGGACGGGAGTTGGAGCGCACGTTCCGCAACCAGTACCCGACGACCAACCCCACGATTACCACCCAGACCGCCGACGGCGTGGTGACCGGCAGCCTGGGCGCGGCGGACCCCGAGGGCGACCGCCTGGTCTACACCGTCGTCGGCACGCCGAGCCTGGGCCGGGTCACCATCGACCAGGCCACCGGCGACTTCACCTATATCCCGGTGGTTGACGTCGCCTCCTACGGCGGCACCGACGCATTCACCGTCTCGATCAGCGATGAGACCAACGTCCACATCCACGGCCTACAGGGTGTGCTGGACGCACCGATCCGGTTGCTGCGCGCCATTCCGTTCGTCGGATCCCTGCTGTCGGACTACCTGCCGTCCACGAACACGACCGCGACGGTCAAGCTGACCTTCGACGGGGACGGAACTGTTGCGGCCCTGGCCTTCCCCGAGGGCTTCCACTGGGGTGTCTCCACCGCGGGTTTCCAATCGGAGATGGGCGCCGGCGCACCCCTGGACGTCAACTCCGACTGGTGGCAGTGGCTGCACGATCCGATCAACAAGCTGTTGCTCGGCTGGAAGGGCGGGGTGCCGGAGAACGGTCCTGGTGCGTACACCCAGTACGTCACCGACGCCCGGTTGGCTCGTGAGGGTGTGGGTGCCGATACCTTCCGGATGAGTATCGAGTGGAGTCGGATCTTCCCCAATTCGACTGAAGCGGTGGATATTTCGAATGGAGTGACGCCTGAGGTTCTGGCGCAGCTCGACGCACTTGCCAATGCGGACGAGGTCGCGCACTACGCCGACCAACTGGCCGCGATGCACGCGGCCGGACTTGATCCGATGGTCACCATCAACCACTTCACCCTGCCGCTGTGGGTGCACAACCCCGCCCAGGCCCGCGTCAAGGAACTCCTCGGCCTGACGCCACAAACCGCCGGCGGATGGGTCTCGTCGTCGACGGTGACCGAGTTCGAAAAGTACTCGGCATACCTGGCCTGGAAGTACGGCGACCAGGTCACCAACTGGGTGGTGCTCAACGAACCCGTCAACTCCATGCTGACGTCGTACTACGCCATTCCGTTCGCCACGAACTTCCCGCCCGCGCTTGTTCGGACCGACCTGGTGGCGGTCGGCCTGCGCAATGAGGCGGCCGCCTACTCGGCGTCCTATGACGTCATTCACGAACTCGACCCGAACGCTCAGGTCGGTTTCGCGCTGAACATGTACACCTGGCGCGGGGGAGATCCGACCAATCCCAGGGACCAGCAGGCGGCCGCGCAGTTCAGCGACTTCTACAACAGGTGGTTCCCCGACGCGGTACTGCGCGGCGAGGTCGACGCCAACTTCGACGGTGTTATCACGCCGGACGAGATCCACCCGGATCTGGCCGGCAAGGCCGACTACTTCGGCGTCAACTACTACAGCCAGGGCATCGTGATCGGCTACGGCGGACTGTCGGTGCCCAGCCTGCCGATCGTCAAGGGCTACCCCGAATTCTCCCCGCTGATCAATGTGGTCCTCGGCGGCTGCCTCCCTGGCACCGAATGCAGCGACACCGCGCAGATCATCAATCCGGCCGGCTTGCGCGACGTCCTCGACATCGCCGACTCGTATGGAATCCCGCTGTGGGTCACCGAGAGTGGACTCGCCGACGCCGCCGATGCCAACCGTGCCTCCTACACCGTCCGCCACCTCGCGGTGATCAACAAGGCGATTGCCGACGGTATGGACATTCGCGGCTACACCGCATGGTCACTGACCGACAATCTCGAGTGGGTGCTCGGCTACGACCCGAGATACGGGCTGTACTCCTATGACCCGGTCACCCTGGAACGCACGCCGCGACCGAGCGTCAGCCTCATTCACGACATCTTCTCCGGCAATGCGATCTCCGCGGATGCGTTCCGGACTTACGTGAAGGACTTTCGGGTATGAGGCGTCGCAGGACCCGATCAGACAGTGACGTCGCCCGCGAGTTGCGGGAAGCTCTCGCCGCGGGCAAACGAAGTGGTGCCTCGACACCATTCGACTTCGGTACCTTCCTTGCTCGCAAGCGGGCAGAGGTTTCGCACGATCAGTGAGCGTTTATCTCCTTTCACCTGCCGCGCAAGCGGACCTCGATCAGATCTGGGATTACACCTATCACCGTTGGGATCCCGGTCAGGCCGATGAGTATCTGCGCGAACTTCAACGCGCCGAGAAAACCTGACGAGCTCTTAGTTGACCGGCACGTCGAGGATCGCGCGCTCGACGCCCGCACCTGGCCCGTCGAAATGCCACCATTCACCCGAGTACACGGCCAGCCCGCCGGCGGCCATCGCGGTGCGCAACCGCGCACGGTTCGCCTGTGCCACCGCACTGACGCCGTCGGTCGCGTACGCCGTTGCGCGCGAGGAGAAGTCGTCGAACCCGGTTCCCATATCCACCGGGCGGCCGCCCTCGGCCAGCGTTACGTCCACTGACCGCCCGGTCTCGTGGCTTCGCGAATACGGGCCGGGCTTGGCCACCCAGGCCGGGTTGGGCACCACGTCAAACATCCGCACCTGCACCGCATGCGGCCGGTAGCAGTCCCAGAACACCAGCGTTGATCCCTGCGCCCGCAGTGCGGCGGCCGCGGTGGCAAGCCCCGGCGCCAGCGACTCGTGCACCAGGCAGCGGGCATCGGCCGGATACAGCTGCACTCCCACGAAGTTGTCGGCGGTGGCATAACGCAGATCCACGATCGCGTCCGGCACCACGGTGCGGATGTCGACGAAACCCGCGGCGGCGGCCTGCGGACTCACCGGGGGTACGCCGGCGTCTGGAGCGGCATAGACCGTCGCAGCTGACGTGACGACGCCGATGATCGCCGCCGCCCCGAGAAGCAGTCGCATACCTGCATTGTCCCTGCTGGCGAGAAGGCCTGCGAACGGGCTCTCGGGCGTAGTCTGAGAAGGTTGAAAGGGGCTGCCATGCGAGCAGATCAGCGCCCCCGCGTCCGCTACGGCTGGTTGAGTGCCGGCGCCCTCACCGTCGGGCTCGGCGCAGCACTGGCCAGCGGTTCAGGTGTAGCGCACGCCGACGCCCCCGATAGCGGCAGTGCTACTTCGGCCCGGTCCGTGAGTGCCCCTCAGGCTCCGGCCCCCGCGCGAACCCGACGCGGCGCCGCGTCGG
>JBAXIR010000113.1:0-8823 GCA_037138275.1 Mycobacteriaceae bacterium
ACCAGCAGCACCGTGATGTTGGCGACGACGGCCACCGTCGTCCAGCCGAAGTACACGCTGAACGGCACACCGATGAACCATCGCCGGCGTCCGCTGAGATTCGCCCGCCGCAGCGTGGTGGAGATCAGCGCAAGACACACAAGGATCACCACGATCAGCACCGCAGAGACCGGGATGCGGTCATAGTGCCAGGCGAAGACCCACGCCGTGTTAGCCAGCGATGAAACCGCGAACAGAATGCCCACCCGGTTGAGCAGAGCGGTCTGCTCGGCGGTGTCGGGGCCGTCGCGGAACAGTCCGAGTTGATAGAGAATGTGCGCCCCGAGAAGGAGGTAGATCACCCCCCAGACAGAGAACGTCACGCCGGCCGGCGTGAAGAGGTTCGGATAGGCGTCGGACACGTCACCGGTGCGCCGGCCGTTCAATGGCAGCGCGTTAGCCAGAACATTCGTCGCAATCATGGCCAAATAGGTCAGAAGCACCACGACCTTGATCGGGCCTCGGGCGGTGTCCGCACTCATGGGTGATTCCCCTAGAGCCGATCTTTGACCGCCGCGGAGAGTCTGGAGCCGTCGGCCTTACCCGCCGCGATCGCGGCGGCAGCCTTCATCACCAGACCCATCTGCTTGACTGACGGGCGCTCACCGAGCTCCTCGGCCACTTGCGCCATGGCCGTATCGACCACGTCGGCCACCTCCGCATCGCTGAGTTGTGTCGGCAGATATTCGTCGATGATCCGGCCCTCGGCGTGCTCCTCAGCGGCAAGCTCGCCGCGGCCGTTCTGGGTGTAGATCTCGGCGGATTCGCTGCGCTTCTTGGCCTCCCGGGCCAAAACCTTGAGGACTTCATCGTCGGAGAGTTCGCGGGCCTGCTTGCCGGAGACCTCTTCGGTCTGGATCGCCGCCAGCAGCATGCGCACGGTGTTGGTACGCAGTTTGTCCTGACTCTTCATCGCGGCGGTGAGGTCGGACCGCAGCCGTGCTTTCAGTTCAGACATGGAAACTCACACTACGCGAGACGATTACCCGGCGCCGGAATCGGCGGCAGAGGTTAATGCGATTGACCCGTCCATTCCATCAAATCGGCCCACATCGGCGCCCAGCCTTTGTACCGTCGCGTTTCCACACTTGTCGTGACCAAGGTTTGGCCAAGGTGCCCGCGGAATTCGGGATAACGTCGGTCCAGACTGCTCAGCGATTCCCGATAGGTGCGGATCGTGAAGAGAACTGCACCGGATTTCGGGAGTTTCCATAGCGTTTGACGCTCGGTTCGGAAATACATGGCCGCACCGAATTCCTCGGCGGTCCACCGTCGATGCGTACGCGCTTTACGTCCTGTTGCCGACGGCTGAAACAACTCCGGACTGTCCAGAACTGTCCAGTTGATCCGCCAGACCGGGCGGTCGGGAGTCAACTTGTCAAACATGGAATCCGTGGCTTTACCGATCCGCTCCTCATAGTGCGGCACGGGTTCGTGGATGCCATGCATGTTCGCACCGATCTTTGCGGACAACTCCCAGCGACTCGGGAAACAGACCGCGGCCGCGGTGAGTACCCACTGCCCGTCCTGCGGACTCATGATCGCCAAATCCTCCTGCACCAACAGGCTTGCCGCTTCGAGGGGATGCGCCGAATCATCGATCTCGATCGGTGCGGAGTATCTCTGCGGAAACTGCTCCGGCAAGTAGTCGACTAACTTCTCCAGGACTTCCGTTGACGCGAGCAAGCCCTGGGGCAACGCACCGAAAACCTCGGCTCGTCTGGTCTGGAGTAACTGCCGCTTCTGCGCCAATTCCGTCTCGAAGTGTTCGTCGATCTCAATCCACTGATCGGCGGCCATGGTTCGAAGGCCCATGGATACCGTGAACGGTTGTCCTTTAACGGGAACATGAGTCATACGTTCGCTTCTCCCACAGTCGACATCACCATTCAACCGCAGGTCGTTCCTAACGACCGCAACCCCAGCGCCCGCAACACCAGCAGTTTGAGAAATACCCGCACCCCCGACAAGATGATCCGATGAGCAACCGCACCGGAAATACTGCCCGGTGACCACACCCCTGCCCGGCCCGCCACCGAACTGGCCTGGCCAACCACCGCTCGGACCCCCCGGCTATCCGCCCGCATACCCGGCGGGCTATTCCGCGCCGGGGTATGCGGCCTACCCTCCGCCGGGTTACGGGGGCTACCCGCCACCGGCATATCCCCCGCCCGGTTATGCGCCACCCGGTTATGGCCCGCCCGGCAACACCGTCGGCTGGGGTTGGAAGCCCGGGGTGATCCCGCTCGGTCCGCTGTCGTTGAGTGAAGTATTCAACGGGGCCATCGGGTACATCCGGGCCAACCCGAAGGCGACCCTGGGGCTGACCGCCGTCATCGTCGCGATCACCTCGACCCTGGCTCTGCTGCTGCAGTTCGTGGCGCCGTCTGACGGTGACAACGTTGGCGCGTTGGTTGGCGCCCTCATCGGGTCGGTCCCGACGGCCTTGGCGACGATCCTGCTGTCCGGGATGCTGACCGTTGTCGTGGCCCGCGCAGTATTCGGCTCCGCCATCACCATCGGCGAGGCCTGGGGCAAGGTTCGTGGCCGACTGCCAGCCCTGATCGGACTGGGCGTGCTGCAGGTCACCGCGGTGGTACTGCTCACCGGCGGCGCGGTGCTGACGATCGTCGGGGTGGCCAGGGCCGCGAACGGCGTTGTCGCCGCCCTGGTCGGGATTCCACTGGTGCTGCTACTGATCGCCGCACTGGCCTACCTGTTCACCGTTCTGGCGTTCGCTCCGGTAGCGATCGTTTTGGAACGCAAGCCGATACTGGCAGCGATAGAACGATCGTTTTCCCTTGTGCGCCATCGGTTTTGGCGAATCCTCGGTATCCGTGTCCTGGCCGGCCTGATCACAGCGATCCTGGCCGGGTTGGTCTCAGTGCCATTCAGCATCATCGGAGGAGTTTTTTCGCTGGGGACCACCGACCCGACCATCCTGGGCGCTATTGTTGCGGCCGCCGGAGATGCGATCGGCCAGATGATCACCGCACCATTCGCTGCCGGCGTGGTGGTGTTGCTTTACGTCGACGCGCGAATCAGATCCGAGGCCTTCGATGTGGCCTTGCGCAGCGGTGCGGCCCGGGGTCCGGCCGCCGCGGCGTTCACCGACGATGTCTGGCTGACTCCCGACCGGTGAGATTCCTCAGGCGCTGATCCAGTTTCCGTGGAACCCGTATGGCACCCGGCGCGGCAGCCGGATCCGCGCCACTGGTTCAGCGGCGAAATCGGAGGCGTCCAGAATTACCAGTTCGCTGGCGTCGTCGGCCGGGTCATAGACGTAGCCCAGATACCAGCCATTGCTTTCGTCGGCGGGCCCCGATGGTGACGGCACAAAGACAGCCTCGCCGGGCCCACCCGGAGCATCCGGCGTACCGAAGCTGTGCGTGACGGCGGCGCCGGTCTGCAGGTCGTAACGCACCAGGCTGGCGTCACCCACCGAGACCGCGTAACGCGCCGGAAGGCCGGCCAGCCGGTCGTCGATGCGCGGGAACTCCACCGCCCGGTCATCAAGTTGGCGTTCGCTCACGGTGCCGTGCTCGAGGTCGATCGTCCATTTCCACAGGACGGCGCGGTCGCCGAATCCACCATCGTTGCGCCACAGCTCGGGATAGCGAACCGCTTGCACGACAATGGATTTGCCGTCATCGTAGGCATTCGCAACATGGAACACGTAACACGGATCGATGTCGAACCAGCGCACCGTGCCGAACGGATCATCGCGGCGCAACACCCCCAACCGGGCACCGTAGTCGTCCTCCCAGCGGAACGGCATGTCACCGCGGCCACTGATCGCGATATCCATGTTGAACACGATGGGCAGGTCCATGAAGATGACGTACTCAGCGGTCATCGCGAAGTCGTGCATCATCGTCAGCGCATCGACGTCGATCGGGCGACTGACGGTCAGCACGCCATCCGCGTCGGCACGGTGATAGGTGACGTGCGGGCCGAAGAGATTGCCGTACCCGAAGAAGTGCAACTCGCCGGTCGTGGGGCAGATCTTCGGGTGGGCGGTCATCGCATCATTGAGCTTGCCGTCGAAGTCGTAGCACCCGACGGTCTCCAGGTCCTTGGTGACCTCATAGGGCAGCGAGGACTCCACCAGGGCCAACGTCTTGCCGGCGTGGTTGACGATGTGGGTGTTGGCCACGGCCGAGCGCAGGTTGCGGCTGCCGTCGCCGTTGTAAATCGGAAAGGGATCGTCGAAACTCTCGGTGCGCACCCAACGGTTGCGATACCACTTTGCGGCGCCGTCCTGGATTCGGATGCCGTGCACCATTCCGTCGCCGGTGAACCAGTGGCCGTTGGGCTGGCGAGGGTTGGGGCCGTTGCGCAGGTACCAGCCATCGAGTTCGGGCGGGATCGCACCCACAACCGGCAGGTCATACTCGGTGAGTTCATCGGGCACGGGCGCATAGTTCCCGCGCTGGAAGAACTGGCCGGTGTCGGGCAGGTTGGCGGAGTCCGCGGCGGTATCGGTCATAGGGAACACTGTGTCACTTTTCGGCCGCGGTTTCCTGCAGTCTGTGAACCAAACCGCGTCGGGTCAGCTAGACCTCGACCCAGTCCAGAGTGCGCTGTACCGCTTTGCGCCAGCCGGCATATCCCGTCTCGCGCTGTTCTGCACTCCACGAGGGCTTCCACCGGCGATCCTCCTGCCAGTTGGCCCGGAGATCTTCGGGGTCCGACCAGTAACCGACGGCCAGGCCCGCGCCGTAGGCCGCGCCCAGCGCCGTGGTCTCCGGCACCTTCGGGCGCACAACGTCCACCCCGAGCACGTCCGCCTGGATCTGCATACACAGTTCGTTGAGGGTGACACCGCCGTCGACTTTGAGCACCTCCAGCGGAACTCCAGAGTCGGCGGCCATGGCATCCACCACGTCGCGGCTCTGATAGCAGATCGCCTCCAAAGTGGCCCTGGCGATGTGAGCGTTCGAGTTGAACCGCGACAGCCCGACGATCGCACCCCGCGCATCCGAGCGCCAGTACGGTGCGAATAAGCCTGAGAAGGCCGGCACGAAGTAGATCCCGCCGTTGTCCTCGACCTGTGAGGCCAGCGTCTCGCTGTCCGAGGCGCCGCTGATGATGCCGAGTTGATCACGCAGCCACTGCACCGCCGATCCGGTCACGGCGATCGAACCTTCCAGGGCATAAACGGGTTTGGCGTCCCCGAACTGGTAGCAGACGGTAGTCAACAGACCGTTTTTACTGCGGACGATCTTCTCTCCGGTGTTGAGCAGCAGGAAGTTTCCGGTGCCGTAGGTGTTCTTGGCCTCACCGGGCTTCAGGCAGACCTGGCCCACCATGGCGGCCTGTTGGTCGCCGAGGATGGCGGTTACCGGAACTTCCCCGCCCATCGGACCATTCGCTGTGGTCAGTCCATACGGCTGGGGTGAGGACGACGGTCGGATCGCGGGCAGCATCTGGCGCGGGATCCCGAAGAACGACAGCAGTTCTTCGTCCCAATCCAAAGTCTCGAGATCCATCAGCATGGTGCGACTGGCGTTGGTGGGGTCGGTGACGTGCACGCCGCCGGCAGGACCGCCGGTCATGTTCCACAGCACCCAGACGTCCGGCGTGCCGAACAACGCATCGCCACGTTCGGCGTCGGCGCGGACTCCCTCAACGTTCTCCAGAATCCACTGCAGTTTGCCGCCGGAGAAATAGGTGGCCGGCGGCAGGCCCGCCTTACGCCGGATGACGTCACCGCGGCCGTCACGGTCTAGTGCGGCCGCAATCTGGTCGGTGCGGGTGTCCTGCCAGACGATCGCGTTGTAGTAGGGCTGGCCGGTCTTGCGGTTCCACACGATCGTGGTCTCACGCTGATTGGTGATGCCGAGGGCGACAAGATCGCCTGCCTTCAGGTTGGTGTTGTTGAGGGCTGACGTCACCACCGTCTGGGTTCGCCCCCAGATCTCGGTCGGGTTGTGTTCGACCCAGCCGGCCCGCGGCAGGATCTGTTCGTGTTCGAGTTGGTGACGTCCGACCTCCAGACCGTTGTGGTCGAAGATCATGCAGCGGGTGCTGGTGGTTCCCTGGTCGATGCTGGCGACGAACTCGGCCACGGTGCTCCTTCGAGGGTCGGCACGCTAGAACTGTGTTGGGAGTCTGCCACCGTCGATCAGGGTTCATGGGGAAAAGCGACGTCCGGCCGGGATTTACTTGCGCCGCTGCACCGGAGCCTGTTGCATCGTCGGAGTGGGAGAAGACGTAGCGCACGCTGCCTACAGCCGCCAACAGCGGCAGGAATACCGGCAGAAGGTTCAACTCTGCCTGGACGTGTTCGAAACCATGCTGGCGGAATCAAGCTTCGACTTCGACCGTCCGCTGACCGGTATGGAGATCGAGTGCAACCTGGTCGATGCCGACTACCAGCCGGCGATGTCGAACCAGGAGGTGCTCGCCGCCATCGCCGACCCCGCATATCAGACCGAATTGGGCGCCTACAACATCGAATTCAACGTCCCACCCCGGCCGCTGCCGGGCCGGGCCGCGTTGGAGTTGGAGTCAGTGGTCCGGGCCAGTCTCAATGCCGCAGAGACCAAGGCCGGTGCCGACGGGTCGCACATCGTCATGATCGGGATCCTGCCGACCCTCATGCCTGAGGACCTGACCGGGAGCTGGATGAGCCCGTCTTTGCGCTACCAGGCCCTCAACGACTCCATCTTCACTGCCCGGGGCGAGGACATCGTCATCGATATCGCCGGGGCAGAGCGGTTGAGCATCCATGCCGAATCCATTGCTCCGGAATCGGCCTGCACCAGCATGCAGCTGCATCTGCAGGTCTCACCCGCCGACTTTGCCAATAACTGGAATGCCGCCCAGGTTCTGGCCGGACCGCAACTGGCGCTCGGGGCGAACTCGCCGTATTTCTTCGGCCACGAACTGTGGGCGGAGACCCGTATCGAGCTGTTCGCCCAAGCCACCGACACCCGGCCCGACGAACTCAAGGCTCAGGGCGTACGACCCCGCGTCTGGTTCGGCGAGCGGTGGATCACCTCGATCTTCGATCTGTTCGAAGAGAACGTGCGGTACTTTCCCTCGCTGCTACCCGAATTGTCAGAGGAGGATCCGGTGTCCGAACTCGCCGCAGGAGGTACCCCACGGTTGTCAGAACTGCGCCTGCACAACGGCACTGTGTACCGCTGGAACCGGCCGGTCTACGACATCGCGAACGGCCGGCCGCATCTTCGGGTGGAGAATCGGGTGCTGCCCGCCGGACCGACCGTCGTCGACATGATGGCCAATTCGGCGTTCTACTACGGGCTGCTGCGCACCATTTCCGAAGAGGACCGTCCGTTGTGGACGAAGATGAGTTTCATTGCCGCACATGACAATTTCATCGCGGCCGCACGACACGGCATGTCGTCCCGGCTGTACTGGCCCGGCCTGGGCGAGGTGGCGCCCGACGAGTTGGTGCTGCGGCATCTGCTGCCGATGGCCGACGAGGGGTTGCGCCGCTGGCGGGTCGCTCCGGAGGTGCGGAACCGCTATCTCGGCGTGATTGAGGGACGCGCCAAGAACGGCCAGAACGGATCAGCCTGGCAGGTCGCAACGGTGCACGCGCTCCAGCGGCGAGGCCTGGACCGGCCGCGGGCGCTGGCCGAGATGCTGCGCCGGTACTGCGAACTGATGCACAGCAACGAACCTGTCCACACCTGGGAACTGATCCGGTGACGCCGGCTCATTGACCCGATCATGCCGGCCATAGCCAGGCCTGGCGGTTATGAACCCGCTGCGAAAAAACCGGGATCCGCGTCAGAGAGTTGCGGCCAGCAGTTCGGCGATTTGAATGGTGTTGAGCGCGGCGCCTTTTCGGAGATTGTCCCCGGAAATGAACAGGGCCAACCCGCGACCATCGGGTACCCCGGGATCTTGGCGGATGCGGCCAACAAGTGAGTCATCAGCACCAGCCGCAGCCAGCGGGGTCGGAACATCGACCACCGTGACGCCCGGTGCTGCAGCGAGTAATTCCCGTGCACGTTGCGGCGAGATCGGCCGGGCGAATTCGGCATTGATCGACAGTGAGTGTCCGGTGAACACCGGCACCCGCACGCAGGTGCCGCTGACGGCGAGGTCCGGGATGCCGAGGATCTTGCGGCTCTCATGGCGCAACTTCTGGTCCTCGTCGGTCTCGCCGGAACCATCATCGACCAGTGATCCGGCCAGCGGAATGACGTTGAAGGCAATCGGGGCCACATACTTATTCGGCGCCGGGAACGCCAGTGCGCCACCGTCGTTCACCAGTTCCTCGACACCGTCGATCACCGCACGGGCCTGGCTCGCCAATTCCTCCACGCCGGCCAGGCCACTACCGGAGACAGCCTGATAGGTCGAGACGACGATTCGCACCAGTTGCGCCTCATCGTGCAGTGCCTTGAGTACCGGCATGGCCGCCATCGTGGTGCAGTTCGGATTGGCGATGATGCCCTTGGCAAGTCGCATACCCCGTACATCGCGGTCGAAGTTCACCTCGCTGACAACGAGCGGAACGTCAGAATCCTTGCGCCAGGCCGAGGAGTTATCGATCACCGTGACGCCGGCTGCCGCGAATCGGGGTGCCTGCACCCGCGACATGGTGGCGCCTGCGGAGAACAGCGCGATATCCAACCCGGTGGGATCGGCGGTCTCGGCATCCTCGACCTCAATCTCCTGCCCACGATAGGTCAGCTTGCGACCCTGTGACCGCGCGGAGGCGAAAAACCGCACGCTGGAGGCCGGGAAGTGACGCTCCTCCAACAGGGTTCGCATCACCTGACCGACCTGACCGGTCGCACC
>JBAXIR010000114.1:0-8706 GCA_037138275.1 Mycobacteriaceae bacterium
CCGCGGCTGCCGATCAGCCCGAAGGAGAGCAGGTTGAGCAACCCCGCGAGGCCGTGGATCGCGAAGCCGCTGGGCGCGTCGCTGACGGTGACCCGGAAGGAGTCGGTGACTCCGGCCGCGACCGCCGCGTCCGGCGTGTAGGTCCAGTTGCCGTCGGGGCTGACCGCCGCGACTCCGTGGGTGGCACCCTCAGCAATCGTGTAACCGAGCCGGGGACTGTCCGGGTCGACGGCGTTGAGCAGGCCGGTGACCACACCGGCGGCGCCCTGTGTGGTTTGGGTCGGGCGTAATTGCGGCGTCTGGTTGTTGAAGAAGGCCGACACACCCCGAAAGAGCGAACTGATGGGATCAGTGGCGACGGCGTGGGCGGAAAGTGGTTGCGGAACAGTGGATTCGGCGGGCGCGACGGCGGCGCTATTCTCTCGGCGCGCAGGGGCCGGTGGCACCACATCGACCGGCGGTGCCGTCGCGTCGCCGATCCCGGGAACAAGCGCCGCGACCGGGGCAGGCTCGGACCGGGATGGCCGCACTGGCCGCGACGTCACCCGGGCAGTCGGGGCGGAGACTGGCCTCGCCAATGCGCCCCGTGCACCGGGGTCGCGGTTGCCGCGCAGTCGGCCAGCGCCCACCGGTTGGGTCGGCCGTTCCACCGCCGACGAGGCGTCGGGGGTGACCGGGTCAGCGGTGGCCGTTCCCGTGCCGCCCGCCATGACGGCCAGACCGATTCCCAGGGTCGCGGCCAGGGGGCCGACACGGCCCACGAACGGTCCGGCTTTGATCATATTCGACCCAGCGTTCATCGAATGCGCCCGATTTGCGGACCCGCGGGGGAACCGCTGTATTGACCCTCCTCCGCAACCCCACGAATGGCAACCCATACCACCGATAAGGTGACGAAAGTCCCGAAACCGGGGCTACAGTCACATTCATGAAAGCTGTCAAACAGATGTGTCTGAGCGTTGCTGTGGCCGGAATCGTCGCCGGCGCAGGATCGGCGGTCGCGACCGCGGTCGCCTCGGCCGAACCTGCCGCGCCCGACACGACCCGATCAGCCGACGCCACCGAGAACCGCGCACCGGCGAGTACCCGGACCCGCGGTCAGGTCAGCCGCCCGGCGGCGGCCCAAACGTCGACGAACTCCGATCGTCCCGCTGCGCCGTCGGCGCCGGAAAGTTCGGCGCCCGGGAGCGCAGCACCGGCGCGGACGCAACCCAGCACGCCGACGCGCAGGCGCACCGTTTCTCTGCCGGACCGGACCGCACCCGGTGCCGTCCTTCCGGCGACACCGGCGCCCGCACCCGTTCCGGTGCCGATCCTTCCGGTGCCGGCCGCCCCGGTCGCGCCGGCCAGTGCGGTGACCGTCAGCGCTTCTGTCACCGGCAGCCGCAGTCGAATCGCCAGTGCGAACGCCTCGCAGATCGGGGATCCGCTGCCGACGCACGTACTACTGATCGGCACCGATGGCACGAACCTGGACAAGGTCCTGCAGTACGCCTACGACCAACCCGACAGCGGATTCCGTGCGGTCATGGAACAGGGTGTCACCGGCGCGACAAGCCTGGTCGGCCACACCACCATCTCCGGCCCGTCGTGGACCACCATCCTGACCGGCGTGTGGGACAACAAGAGTGGCGTGATCAACAACATCTTTAACCCCGCGCCGTATGACTCGTGGCCGACGGTGTTCAACCTGATCGAGTACGACAGGCCCGAGGTCGACACCGCGGTCTACGCCGACTGGAAATACATCAACGACATGGCCGGCGCCGGTGGCTACGCGGCCGACGTCAATGAGTTCGTGGCATTCGACACCACGTGGGAGGAGACCGACAACCAGGTCGTTGACGCGACCATCGCACGGATTGTCGCCACTACAGCGACCGACTCGGCCTTCATCTTCTCCTACCAGGTCGCCGTCGATGAAGCGGGCCACGCGGCCGGCGGCGGATCGCCGGAGTACGCCGCCGCTGTCGTGAACACCAGCGAGAACATCAAGCGGATCATGGACGCCGTCGACGCGTGGGAGACCGCTAATCCCGGCGAGGAGTGGACGGTACTCGTGACCACCGACCACGGCCATCAGCAGTCGGTGGGCTTCGGTCACGGTTTCCAGTCACCCAATGAGACATCGTCGTTCGTCATCTTCGACCTCGCAGGCGACGACGCCAACGACGGCAAGCAGAATCTTGGGTACTCGAACGCCGACATCACGCCGACGATCGTCAGCCTGTTCGACGTGCCGCTGCGGTCGGACTTCGACGGGGTATCGCTGGTAAACAACAAGACCGATAGCATCGTCACTCCCGCCGATCTGAAACAGGCCCTCGACGACGCCGTCGCCATGTACGGATATCCGAACATCGGAACCGATGTCGCACTGGGGGTTCGGACCGTAGTCGCCAGCGTGCCCTACTTCCTCGACATCATTACCAACACCATCACGGGGCAGTTGCAGGCGCTCGTCGATCAGCAGATCTTCCTTATCAGCGCCCTCGCGCAAGGGGCACAGTTTGTGGTTCAGGTCTCCGGTGACATCCTGGTCGGGGTGACCCAGGCGGTGGCCCGGGTGGTCGCCACCCTGACCGGCTCCGGCGTCATCGCCCCGACGGATCCACCGCTTCCGGCTCCGCCGGCAGATTCGGTGCGGCTGCCCATGCTGCGGGCGGCCGCACTGGTCTGACACGGCGCGACGCCAGTCGCGTTGATTGCAATCAAGGGGGGAACGTCATGGGGAATGGATGCCACATCGGCCGTATCGGAGGACTTGCGGTAGCCCTGGGGATCGGGATGGCCCTGGCCTCCTCTCCACTCGCCTCCGCCGAGCCATCGGACCCCGGCCCAGCAGCTCGCTCGGCGACGCCGGACTCTGCCACGGCGCGCACGCCGCAGCAGACCGCGCGTAAGGCCGCCGCCGCGACGGTGACGAGTCGCGCGCAGGCACCAACGTTGGGTACCGGCGGATCGAACGACCATTCCCAGACACCGGTGGCCTGGGCAGTGCTGCACGTCGCGCGCCGCGATACCCGGCGGTCGGCGATGCGGGGCGTGACGGCGTCGGGGACGACATCGCAAAGCATCGCCATGAGTCCGAATCTGCTTGCCAATCCCGGCGCCGAAGTCGGCGACCCGTCCCTATCGGGCAACAGTTCGGTGAGTATTCCGGGCTGGACCGTGACCGGCACCCCCACGGTGATCCAGTACGGCACCCCACGCAATATGTGGCCGGTCGGCCTGCCCTTCGCGACGCCGGATCTGCCACCGTGCATGGGATTCCCAACGACGAGCAGCGGGGCCGGTGATACCCAATTCTTCGGCGGCGGCAATGTGGCGACATCGACGCTGACCCAGACGGTCACCCTCACCGCCGCGTCGGCTGCCGGCGTGACCTATGACCTCGGCGCGCAGTTGGGCGGCTGGCTGATCAACCCGGGGGCGGCCTCGGTCAAGGTTGACTTCCTCGACGCCAACAAGCTCTACCTGGGTACGGCCTCCCTCGGCCCGGTCACGATGTTCGAGCGCTTCTTCCAGACCGTGCTCAAGGATCGCAGCACCACCGGAACCCTGCCGACCGGTACCCAGTTCGCACAGGTGACGGTGAACCTGCATGCGTGGAACCCGATCTTCCCCGGACTCAACGCCGACTACAACTCGGCCTTCGCCGACAACATCTCCTTCGCGGTCAGTGCTCCCGGCCTGGCCCCGGCTCCGGTCCCACCGGAACCGCCGGTCTCGAAGGTTGGCGCCCTCGATCACGTGTTCATGGTGTACATGGAGAACAAGGGTTACGACGATATCGTCGGCAGCCCCAACGCGCCGTTCCTGAACAGTCTCATCAACGCCTACGGCTTCGCCGACAACTACTACGCGCTCACCCACGGCAGCTCTCCGAACTACTACCCGATCGTTGGCGGTACTGACTTCGGGCTTACCTACAACTGCGCCTCGCCGTGTATCGACGCGTCGACCACCCTGGTCTCCAACATCGATGACGCCGGCAAGACGTGGCGGAGCTACGCCCAGGGATTGATTCCCGGTGCCAGTCCTCTCGTCAGCACAGACAGCTATCAGTCCGGTGAGACGGTTTTCCCGGCGTTCACATCGATTGCCAACGATCCGGCCTATGCCGCGGCCCACATCAGACCGCTGGAAGAGATGGCGGTCGATCTGCGGTCGGCGGCGACGGCACCGAACTATGCGTGGTTTGCGGCTAACGAGGACTTCGCCGGAGAGGGGCCGGTCAACACCCTCGAGGGCTTCCTGAAATTCGCTCTGACCCAGATCGGGCCTAAGCATCAGTACAACGTGCCCGCACTTGATCAGTTCCTGTCTGAGACGGTTCCCACCATCATGAACTCTGCTGTCTGGAACGACCCGAACGAAGCATCCGTCATCGTGGTCACCTTCGACGAGGACAACAACAACCTCTCGCTTGGCTTCGGCAACGAGGGCAATCACATCGTCACGGTCGTCATCCCGAACCAGGCGGCGATCGACGCCGGGATGCGCAGCGGCCCATTCATCGCCAGCAGTCATCTCGACCACTACAGCCTGCTGCGGATGATCGAGGACTCACTCGGACTGCCGTCGCTGACCAAAAATGATAAATACGCCGCCCCGATGAACGAGTTCTGGACCGACGGCGTCGTCGGCAACTCCGGCAATATCGCGGTCTAGCTCACCCGATCACTTCGGCAGGATGCGCGACCTGGCCCCGCCGCCGGCCACCTGGATGGTCTGACCACTCACCCACCCGGCGGCCGGGGATGCCAGCCACAGGAATGCGTTGGCGACGTCCTGCGGGGTGCCGGCCCGGCCGGTGAGGTTTTTAGGGTTGGCAAGGGCGTGTCGGATCTTCTCGTCGAGACCGACGTCCGCGTAAGCGTCCGTCAGCACGGTGCCGATGAGAATCGAGTTCACCCGCACCTTCTTGCCGAAGTAGTGCGCCACGCTCAGCATCGCGTGATTCAGCGCGGACTTGGCGGCCGAATAGGCGAGGAACTCAAAGGCCGGCATCACGGCAACCATGGAGCCGGAATTGGTGACGGTGGCGTTGTCGGCTTCGAGTAAATATGGCCGGCAGGCGGCGGTCATCCGCAGTGCCGCAACGCAATTGAGCTTATAGCCGTCCACCATGTCTTCCATCGGGATATCCAACGGATCTTTATAGGGCTTTCCCCAGCCGACGTTGTTGACCAGGGTCGAGATACCGCCGAAAGTCGCCACGGTGTGCTCGACAACGCGAGCGATATCCGCTTCCTCAGTGACATCGCATCCCATACCCAGCACCTCACCGCCGGTCTCGGTGCTGAGTCGCGCAGCGGTCTCGACTGCCTTGTCGGCATTACGGTCGGCGATCATCACACTCGCACCGGCGCCGGCGAAGGTGCGGGAAATGGCCTCGCCGATGTTCTGGGCGCCGCCGGTGACGATGGCGACGTGGCCGTCCATACGGAAATCGGCGAAGGCGTCGAAGGTCATGGTTCTCCTCGGCTGTGCGTCGGATCGCGATACCTGAGCAATACTTCCCCAATGGGCACCTTCGCGGTCACTGGATCGGCTTCGGGAATGGGAAACGCGGTCGTACAGAGACTCCGAGAACAGGGCCACCGGGTGATCGGCATCGACGTCAGGGCCGCAGACGTCGTCGCCGACCTGTCGACACCCGCCGGCCGCCGGGGTGCCGGTGCCGACGTCCTAGCCGCCTGCGGGGGAAGGCTCGACGGCGCGGTCCTGGCCGCCGGTCTGGGCCCCACCCCGGGCGCCGAACGGGCGATCACCGAGGTGAATTACTTCGGCGTGGTGGAACTTCTGCAGGCCTGGCGCCTCGCGCTGGCGGCAACCGATCGCGCCAAAGTGGTTGTCTTCGCGAGTAACTCGACAACCACGGTGCCGGCAGTTCCCGGCCGGGCCATCCGGGCATTACTCGCCGGTGATGCCGACAAAGCGCTGCGGACCTACCGAATGTTCGGACGCTACGGACCGCCGGTGGCCTACGCGGCCTCGAAGATCGCCGTCTGCCGCTGGGTACGCCATCACGCTGTGACCGAGCAGTGGGCGGGTGCCGGAATCCGGCTCAACGCGCTCGCCCCGGGGGCGATCATGACGCCGATGCTCGAGGAACAGTTGGCAACGCCGTCGGAGGCGAAAGTCATCCGCGAGTTCCCGATCCCGATCGGCGGCTTCGGCGACGCCGGTCAGCTTGCTGACTGGGTGATTTTCATGCTCTCCGATTCAGCTGACTTCCTCTGCGGCAGTGTCGTTTTCGTTGACGGCGGCTCAGATGCCTACTTCCGTCCAGACGACTGGCCGCGGGCGGTGCCCGCTCGCCAGTTGGTGGCCTACCTGCGCCGGACCCGGCAGTTCAGATCATTCGAGGGAAGCCGACCGTGACCCGGCGAGCAGCCGCGGTGTTGGCCGCAGCCATGACCGCGTCGTCGTTGACAGGCTGCATGGGCAACAGCGATCCGCCGATCTCCGGGCCGCAGACCACCACGATCGAGGTCTCCTACGACGATCTGCTGAACCAGAAGCACATCACCCGCAAGCTCACCCTGAACATCGGCGACACCCTGCAGGTGAGCCTCGGGTCCAACCCGTCCACCGGCTTCGTTTGGGCGCCAGACATGCAGATCACCAATCCCGCCGTACTGGTCCAGACTGGCCACGAGGTTCTCGCGCCGACCGCCGACAGACCCGGCGCGCCCGCACGGGAGGTGTGGGCACTTCAGGCAATGGCGCCCGGCAGCACCACGCTGTCCACCAATTACGGGCGGCCCTGGCCGGGCGGGGAGAAGGACGCATGGACCTTTGCCGCCG
The DNA here is from genome assembly GCA_037138275.1 of Mycobacteriaceae bacterium. Lineage (GTDB taxonomy): Bacteria > Actinomycetota > Actinomycetes > Mycobacteriales > Mycobacteriaceae > Mycobacterium. Next base: position 6,817 of record JBAXIR010000114.1, read on the forward strand.
ACGTTACGGTTAACTGAAACCCCGCGAGTCTCTGGCGTCACTCCAGTCACTGAGTGCGTACTCTGGTCGAGTGCGGATTTCCACCGGGATCAGGGCCGGGATGACGGCGGCCTGGCTGCTGGCCGCCGCCGCGTCGGCAGCCGGGTGCAGTAGCACCGTGGACGGTGCCGCCACCTGCTCGGGCTGCGGTAACGGCACCGAACCAGACTTTCCGACCGCCCGACCCGGCGCGCCCTCGCCGATGCCGACACCCGTTCCGGAGCCGCCGGCGGCGGGCGGGGCACTGGCGCCGAACGAGGCGGGCTACGTCTACATCGAGACGAAGTCAGGCAAGACCCGGTGCCAGATATCAAGCGACACCGTCGGGTGCGAATCAGACTTCACCGACCCGCCGACCGTCGACGGCGAACAAGCCACCGGCGTGGAGGTCTCCGCCGCCGGCAGCAACCGCTGGGTGGTCGGCAACCTGGGAGCGATGCCCACCACCACGATCGACTACGCCAGCTATGACGCGGTCGGCTGGACTATCGACGCCGACGGCAGCGGCACCCGGTTCACCAATAACGAAACCGGCCACGGGATGTTCATCAGCACCGAGGCGGTGGAGTTCTTCTAACCTGCCCTAGTCTGAGCGGCGTGGACTTCCGCGTCTTTCTCGAACCGCAGCAGGGCGCGACCTACGACGACCAGGTCGCTGTCGCCCGGGCCGCCGAATCCCTCGGATTCTCAGCGTTTTTCCGCTCCGATCACTATCTGGCGATGAGCGGTGACGGACTGCCCGGACCCACTGACTCCTGGGTGACCCTGGCCGGGATCGCGCGTGAAACGTCCACCATCCGGCTGGGCACACTGGTGACATCGGCAACCTTCCGCCATCCCGGTCCGCTGGCGATCTCGGTGGCCCAGGTGGACGCGATGAGCGGCGGACGCGTCGAATTCGGTATCGGCGCAGGATGGTTCGAGGCGGAGCATCGGGCTTACGCCATCCCGTTCCCCGCACTCGGCGAACGTTTCGACCGGCTCGAGGAGCAACTCGACATCATCACCGGCATGTGGTCCACCCCGGTCGGTGAGACCTTCGACTACGCCGGAACCTACTACCCGGTCACGGATTCCCCCGCGCTACCCAAACCGGTGCAGCGTCCGCACCCGCCGATCATCATCGGCGGCGGCGGCGCCAAGCGCACCCCGGCGCTGGCCGCTCGCTTCGCGGCGGAATTCAACCTTGCCTTTCCGACGCTGGAATTCGCAGGCGTTCAACTGGCCCGGGTTCGGGACGTCGTGGAAAAGGCCGGGCGCGTGGGTGACGACATCATCTATTCGGCGGCGTTCGCGGTGTGTGCTGGACGCGACGAGGCCCAGATCGCCCGGCGGGCCGATGCGATCGGCCGTGAAGTCGACGAACTTCGCGCCAACACTCCCCTGGTCGGTACGCCGACCGAGATCGTCGACCGCCTGGGTCCGTTCGCCGAAGCCGGCGTGCAACGGGTGTATCTGCAACTGCTCGATGCCTCCGACCTCGATCACCTGGAATTCTTCGCCTCCGAGGTCATGCGGCAGGTGGGCAGTCCCGGCTAGGATCGGCACCCGTGGCGCGTGACGGTTTTCCCGACGATCAAGACGACTATCCGGCCGGCGAGCCGACTCAGTACGCCGCCTACACCCCTGCACCGGATGACCCGACCGGGATCGCGCCCGTAGCTCCGGATGCACCCACCGGTCTCGCGCCGGCGGCCCGGGGTGCCGAGGCGGCCGGACAGGGTGCGCCCGACTCGGGTGCGCTGGCCTGGTCGCAGGATGACGGCACGGGTTCGGAGCCGGTTCCCTACACCGGTCCGGATTACACGGGCCCGGATTACACCGTGCCGCAGACCGATTCGCGTCCCACGG
>JBAXIR010000115.1:0-8533 GCA_037138275.1 Mycobacteriaceae bacterium
CTACGACGACTGCGCACTGATGGCCGTGGCCGACGTCGTCGGCGAAGTCACCGGCACCAAACCGTCCGAAGACGAGATCATCGCACTGGCCGGATCCATCCCGAACGGCCGCGGTTCGGGACCGATCTACATCGTGGCTTCCGACCCGGCAGCCGTATCGGGAGCGGTCCCCCGCAGAAACCAACTACCGGTCATCTCGGATCTGCCTGTCCTGCTTGGTCATTACGGCGTCGGCTCCGTGCACACCAACGATTCGATCGCGGCCAACGGAGGCATGCAGACAGGCATACCCGGTTTGGCGTTGCTACTGGCCGACGGCAAGAAGGTGATCGCCTCGATCAACGGCGAAACCATCTGGGATCAGGCGGGTGACCGCACCGTCCACGATCACGACGTCGTCGTCACCGGCATCGACACCGGAGCCGGCATCGTGCACCTCAACGACAGCGCCATTCCCAGCCCCGGCCCCGACTCACAGGTCAGCATCGACACCTTCGAATCCGCTTGGCGGACAAGCAATCACGCGATGGTGGTTGCCGGGTAGAGGTGTTGTACGCCGGGTGGTGTCAGGCAGACATGTCAGGCCGGTGTCCCTCCGATCACCGCACTCGGCTATCCGGGCCTCAGACGATCCGCAACCCAGCGGGGATGCGAGACGGATCGCGCCAGAAGGCGTCGTTGGTGAACCGCTTGAAAAGGTCTGGTGGCAACAGGGTTTCGCGAGGTTCGGCTTTGACGATTCCGCGCACCGTGTGCAGTCCGGGAGTGCCTGCGCGTTCGTCGAACTCGGTCACGTCATAGTCCACGTGGCCGAAGTCGTGCTCGAAGTACGGTTCGCCAATGAAGTCATAGATGGCGCGCATCGTTGCACCCGGATCGACGGTCAGGGTCTCGTACTGCACCAGCAGCAGCCGGTCGCGCTGAGCGCCGTAGCAGGCCTGCTTGAGTGCGTCGTAGGGTCCGCCGACCATGCCGTCTGGAGCCACCACGCCATTGGCGCGGGTGTAGACCGTGCCGCCGGGGCTGTAGTTGAAGATCGACGACGGGCTGAAGACGTTGCGCTGCACCAGTCGCTCGATGCTGTCCAACACCCAGGGCATCTCACGCACGCAGGCGATCACCTTCGCCTCGGGGAACAGCCGTGCGACCGCCGGCATCCACCCGCACCACCCGCGGCTGGTGTCGAAGATGACCTCGGCGGGGCTGTCAGCGTAGAAATTGTCGAACAGCCCGTGCACGATGCGCTCACGCTGGTTGTCGTCGATGAACACCGAGTACTCGTTGCGTGCACTCATCTGACCGAGCAGCGCACCGAATAACCCGGCCAGCGGACCGGACATCCCCGCCTGAAAGCGCGGGTTCTGCCGCAGCAACGCCGACAGCAAGGTCGACCCGGAGCGCGGCAGACCAGAGATGAAGTGCATTGTTGCCATTAGCGCTGCTCCCTTGGCCCCGGCGTCCGCGTCAAGTTATCATTCCGGCGCGCTGACGACCGAGCCGGATCATCGCGAAACGGCTCGCCGAGTGGGAGCACAATATGCAGATCAACCTCGACTACCTGCGGCGTGGTCCGTTCCGTCCGCGATGCCGTCGCCAACTGCGACTGCCAACACTGAGGAGACACCGATGGCCTACGAGGTGGGCCGCGAAGTCGTCGCCCTGGGTGATGACCGGCAGCCCTCGCGACACCGCGATCGCCGCGATCCACGACGGTGCTGTGCCTTGGCCTGATGACGAATCGCGTTTGGTTACAGCAGGGCGTCCGGCGTCTGCCACGTGACTCCCCCGAAGCGACCGAAGTCATTGTCGTAGCTGACGACGGTGCCGCGATGCTCGACGGCCAGTGCGGCCAGGTGTCCATCGTTGACGAGATTTCCCCCGGCGCCGACGGTGCCGAGCAGTCCGGCAAGGACGTCGACGTGACGCGGCGTCGGGCTGACCATGACCGCCCCGGGCGCGCCCAGCCACGCGGCCACCTGACCAAGCGCCTCCGACGGACGTAGCGGCGACGGGAAGAGCCCCTCTTTGGTGGTCAACCGCACGAAGGCGAGCAGTGGCACCCACGCCAATCCGACGGTGTCCGCCCCCGAGAGAGCCGCGTCGAGCCAACGCCGGCTTGACCCGTGGTGTTCGCTGGCCGAATTGACCGCGTACAGAAGGACGTTGGCGTCAACGATCTTCATGCGCCGCGGCGCTGACGCCGGATCAGTTCCTCGTCCTCGAGTTCGGCCGCGATCTGAAGTGCGCGATCCAGATTGACTGTTGGAACGCCAAGATCGGCGGTCCGGGTAGTGAACGGGGTGGGCGCCGGTCGCCCCACGGCGCCGTCACGGATCGCCTCATTGAGGGCAGTCTTGAACGACACGCCTCGCTCGCGCATCCGCCGATGGATCAACGCGACGGTGTCGTCGTCCAAAGTGACCGTCGTCCGCATAGTTGACAGCATAGCATCAGCGAACTTGATGCATCAGCATCATTCTAGCGCAGGGTAGCGTCTCGCCTCGGTTTCCACTCACCACTACCTCGGAGCGTTCATGGCGGATTCAGCCCAATCGAAATCAACACAGCATCGGGTCATCCCGTGGGGCACCGGCGCCATCGGAACCGAGTTACTGACCGCGATCCTGGACCACCGCCGCGACCTCACGATCGTCGGCGCCCGGGTGTACTCGCCGGACAAGAACGGCGCCGACATCGCCACCCTCATTGACCGCTCCCCCATCGGCGTCACCGCCACCACCGACGTCGACGAAATCCTCGCACTCGATGCCGATTGCGTTCTCTACACCCCACGCAACACCAGCATCGACGAGGTCTGCAAGATCCTCGCGAGCGGCAAGAACGTTGTCACGACAGCGTTTCTGTTCCATCCGCGCCGCATCGACCCAGCCGACCGCGACCGACTGTTGCAAGCGTGCCAGGCAGGGCGCAGCAGCGTGCACGGAAGCGGCCTGAACCCGGGCAACCTGTCCGGGGTGCTGCCGTTGGCGCTGTCCGGTATGAGCCGGCGCATCGACCGGATCACCCTGCAGGAGCGCGCCGACTGGTCGTTCTACGACAGCACCGCGATCACCTTCGACAACATGGCGTTCGGCCAACCCGTCGAGGACATCAACCCCACCGCCAACGACTTCCTGGCCTTCAACAGCAGCATCTTCAGCGACGAGGTGTGGCTGATGGCCGATGCGCTCAATGCCGGCATCGACGAGGTGACCGCGACGGTCGAGGCAGTACCGGCCACCCAGGATCATCAGATCTTCGACCACGTGCTGCGGGCCGGAACAACGGCCGGTCAGCGCTGGAGTTGGGCTGGCCGCCGTGGCGGGGAAACCCTCGTCGAGATCGAGGCGCTGTGGACCGTGGGCGGTGAGTACCCGTCGCACTGGCCCAAACCACAGCACGGCTGGACACTGACCATCGACGGCGACCCGAAGATGCGAACCCATTTCCTGGTGATGGCAGGGTCTCCTAGTGCGACGATGCTCGAGCACGTCACCGCGTCCAACGTCGCCACCGCCATGCAGATCCTCAACGCCGTCCCCGCGGTGTGCGCAGCGCCGCCGGGATTCGCGACCATGGCGGACCTGCCGTTGATTCGCAGCGGCACAGGGTTCGGCAACACCTAGCGGGCGCAGGCACGTCGCTTGCACCCGGAGACCTCACGACCCCGGAATCTTCTCTCCCAACTTGTACGTCCAGTTCGCATCGGTAGGCGATGTGACTGAGGTGATGGTGATGGTCAGCCGGAACGCATTGCCGAAGCGCCGCAGCACGCAATCCTCGGACGCGCCAACCTTGGCCGGCAGGTCATCGGGACAGGTGATCCGAACGGGTGGCCCGGGAAATTTCTGCAGCAGCAGTTGTCCGGTGATCTGCTCAAGGTCGGCGCGGGGCACCCCGGTGGAAGCCTTCTCCTCGGGCGGAGGTTGCTCGATGTGACGGGGTTTCAGCCACAGCGTCACGGCAGCAATCACGGCGGCCACAGCGATTACGGACACCGCCGCCAACGCCCAGCGCAGACCTGTGGTGGGGTCTGGGTAGCTGGACTTGAACTCGTCACGCGGCCCCATTGCCATCGCCACGATCCTAGACGCGGGAGGCGGCTACAGCGGCACTCTCGAATCGAATCCGCTGTGTGGTCAGGCTTGCCCGGCGGGCGCATCCTTCACGTAGGTCGTGAATAGGCTCGCTGAGATGCCATTGTCGAGCGGGATCTGGCGGATGATCGCCAGGCTTGGCTTAGCAGTGCGCTCCAGCGTCACGGGGTCGAACGAATACAGTCCGAACTTTGGCGCGTAGCCCTTTGCCCACTCCAGGTTGTCGATGAGTGACCAATGGATATAGCCCTTGACGTCGATTCCATCGGCGATGGCTTGCTGCAGCACGGCGAGTTGACGCACCGTGTAGGCGGCCCGGTTGGCGTCGCTGGCATCGGCGATTCCGTTCTCGGTGATCCATAGCGGCTTGCCGTAGGACGCGGCGACGTCCAGTCCGTCACGCAGGCCGCTTGGCTGGATGACCCAACCGATATCGGTGCAACCCTGCACCGCCGGGCAGGCTCCGGTGTGCTCGGGCGTCGGCAGTCCTTTCAGCACCGGTATGCCGGAGATCAGTGCCAACAGACCTCCGGCGCCGCCCAAGGAGTCGACGGTGGCGACCGAGTAGTAGTTGACGCCGACGAAATCGGCAGTGTTCGCCAGATCTGGCCGCGCCGAGTCGTTGGTGAGGATGTTGTCGAAATTGGCATCCAGTTGTCCATTGACCACCGCATTGGGAAACCAGCGGTTGTAGAAGTTGTTGAATTCGGCGGCCGCTTTCTGATCGGTCGCACTGGCCGGATTGGCCGGCTCCCACGGAAGAAAGTTGAGCACCACCCCGACCTGGGTGTCAGGTCCGCGGTCGAACTCGTGAATTGCGCGGTACGCCGCCGCGTTCGCCTCAGCTTCATTGATGAGGGACTTTTTCAAAAGGTCACCCCGTAAGACTCCGGGTGGGAACCCGCCCTGACCCGGAAGAACGAGGTAGGACGCCGCCATGGTGTTGACCGGCTCGTTGATCGTCACCCAGGTATCCACCTGATCACCAAACTCGTACGCGGCGTAGGCGGCGTACTTCTCGAACTCGACCTCGGTGTTCTCGGAGGCCCACCCGCCGCCGGTCGGCGGGGTGTAACCGAAGAGGCCACCAAGAGTCTCGGTGATGCGTGCCTTTTGCGGGTCATGCAGCCAGCTGGGCAAGGTGAAGTGCACAAGCGTCACCATCGGCTCGAGGCCGTTGTCGTGCAGGTTGGCGAAGACGTCGCGGTAGTGCGTCACCGCGTCGTGGTCGGCGAGTGTGTCCAGCATCTGCAACTCTGAGTCGCTCACCCCGTCCGACACATCGACGTCTGCCATCGAGTACGTCACGCCCTCGACGACCCTGGTGTCGCTGGGGAAGATTCGGCTCCATTCCAAGCCGATCCGGAATGTGTCTGCGCCGACGCCCTGGCTGGCCAGTTGAGCATCCGTCGCATACTTCAGGTAGGAACCCGGTCCATTCTCCGGTATCCCTTTGGTCCAGCCGAGCAGCTGGTTGAGCGGGTCGTGAGTCCACGCGTACCAGTCGGTGTTGGGATCGATGGGCGCCGCGCCGCCCATCTCGGTCTGGAAGGCGGCGGTGGCCACGCCCCAGTGGAAACCGTCCGGGAACCCAAGAGCCGCACCAGGATTGGTTCCTGTCACCGCCACAGCAATGTTCGCGGCGGCGGTATGTGCGTTGGGATCAAGGAACCCCAGTAGATGGAAGCCGGTGTCCTCGACTTTGAGCTCGAAGGAATCGGTGAATGCATTGGCCGGACTCACCACCGGCGTGTAGGTGAACTGACCGGTGCCCTGGTCGATCACCACACGGCCGTACTGCGGGTTTTGGGTGACGACGTAGCTCAGCGCATCACCGGTCGCCGCGATGTTGCCGGTGATCACGCCGCCCGAGGACTGGCTGTTGAGCGCCGAGTCGTACGCGATGGTCGGCTTGTCGCCAAACAATTCTCGCCGCGCGAACGCCAGCAGATCCAACGGCGTCGGGCGGGCGGCAGGATGAACCGGAGGCATCTGACGGCGCGCGGCGGTCACCGTAACCGATGCCCGTGGTGTGTGCACCGGCGCCGCCAGCCTGTTGCCTGACGTACCGACGTCAGCCGATGGAGCTGTCGCGGGCATCGCCACTGTCGGGGTCGCCTCACTCCGTATGCCGCTCAGGCTCTTCTTTGCCGAGGCCCTGTGCGCCGAGCGCACGGTTGATCTGGCTGCCTGTGAGCTAGTTGCGGTGCCGGCGTGATCGCTGGGGCTGCTGGTATCAGCAGATGCCACCCAGGCCCCCGAGCTCACTGCCGCCCCGATGCCGAGGGCAATGGCCAGCCCGCCGACGCGTCCGATAGTGGCCGAAGCCTTCATGGCAACTCCCTGATGAGACTGTTCTCTCTGGCCGTTGTGTGCGGAGCGGTGACGCATCAGGGTATCGCTGTACATACGTAAAACGCTGAGATTGACCAGCGCTGCCAGTGACCTCGCCCCCATGGGGGTCGACGTTTTCAGATTCCAGCGCCGTGGCGGGCATGCAGTGGAACTCTCGAGCGGCCGTGCGGACTGGCAGCTGGCAAGGCCTGACGGACCCGTACCGTCCGTCGCGTCCTGCCAGGTATCGCGACTACGACTGGCCCAGGCTGGGCCGGTAATCGGCGACCTCGGCCTCAGCGGCGAGCAGCGCACCCAGTTCGCCTTCCTGCTGTGCAACGAAAACACCGACGACCTGTCGGCACAGTTCCGGCACACTCACCCCGCGCGCATCGGCGATGCGTTTGAGGCCGACCACCGTTGTCGTGGTGACATGAAATTGCACAGCGAACTGACCACAGGAACCATCCTCCGGCGGCAGCCCCGGCCCCAAGACGACGGGAACGTCGACGGCGTACTCGCCAACCTCGCCATCCCGAACCGTCTGAGCGACCTCGTTACGACGTAGCGGGCTGTCGGCATCCGGCTCTCGGCACTCGTCGTCGCTGAGGTAACCCATTGCTCCCACGCTAGTCCCCGTGGAATTCTGATGATTTTTCCCCGAACCAGAATATGAGCGCCAGGGCGTTTCGCTTGCCCGTCTCGCGATTCAGACGCGTACGGTTTACATCTCTATGGGTAGTCAAACGCCGACCAGAGGGAATCTGGTGACAGACAGCAGCCTGACGCTCGCGGCACGCGGGTTGGTTCTGGGCGCTCTGGTTTCCGCGTCGGTGACAGCGGGAGTGAGTTCGGCGGGGGTTGCCGCCGCATCGTGCACGTCGGGTAGCGGTACCGACGGAGGCGTGCAATGCGCCCTCGACGAGACCAGCTTCTCGGTCCAGCTCGATGGGAAGTCCTCGGTGTCGGCGCAGGGCCGCCTCGGCGGGCCCGGGACGAACACCAGTGAGAGAGACGTCATCGCTTGGGACCCGCCTACTGCCGAACCCCGGCCCGCGACCGGAAGCTTCGGCACCCACTACCCATCCAACGATCACGTCGTGCTCGCCGAGAGCATGGTGGGCACCGATGTGTTCGGCCCCTACGGCTGCGAAGATTTCGTGGACGCCGCATTCGGCCTCACCACCGACACCGGCATCGGTCACGACATGGCACTGTCCTTCTACCAGTCGCTGGCCGCCCGCGGGCTCGACCATCACGAAACGCCAATCCCCCGTGGCGCACTGGTGTTCTCCGCAGGCCCGTACGGGAACCACGTCGACATCTCTCGGGGCGACGGCACTTTCGTTTCCGGCGGCGTACAGGGGCTCTCGCCCGGCTACGGTGACGGCCACCAGATTCAGATTCTGCCCTCCGCCAACCTCGGCGCGTGGACGATGTACGGATGGACCTACGCCCCTTGGTAATTGGCGACGGACCTTGTCCCCGTCACATGGTTAGTCGGTGAGCTTCGGCAGCCCCTTGCTGATCGCGGAACCGAGCACCTTGCCGACCAGTGCGGCCAGCCCGGGTATCGATGAGTCGAAACCGATCGTGTAGTCCAGTCTCGTGCCGCCGCTGGGGGTCGGTGTCAGCTCCTGGCGGCCCCAGTGGCCCTTGAGTGGACTGCCTTTGGTGATCTTGTACTCGATAAGCGTGTTCGGCTGGGCAGTTGTGGTGGTCTCCTCGAACGCCGGAAGAGGGCCAAGCTTGATGCGGCGAACCGAGCCGACGCCATTGCGCGAGGTAGCGCCGTCGCTGACGCGGGTGATGTTGGCACCGAAGACCGGCCCGAGGTTCTCGTGCTCGGCGAGCTTGTCGAACACGGTCTGGGGGTCGGACGTGAACTCGTGCGTGATGTGGACGCGTTGAGGAGTGGCCATGGGTTCGGATACTAGCGGCATTGATCAAGGCGACTCGGGGGCGTCTGAAGCCCAGTCCTGCCCTCCGAGGGCACCCGCTGCCACGGCCAGTCGGATAGCGTCGTCGCTAGGCTCATTCGAAGCCACCTCCACGACGATCGGAGCCAACGCCGATGAGCATCCCGCCCTACCCCGAGGCCA
>JBAXIR010000116.1:0-8472 GCA_037138275.1 Mycobacteriaceae bacterium
GGGCGAACCGAGGCTTTTGTGGCGCTAGGTGTCTAGGGTGCGTAGATTGACGCGGGGACGCAATCCGGGCAACCGGTAACCACAGGGGTCCCAGAACCGAACAGAGAGGTTAACCATGTCTTTCCTTGACAAGGCTAAAGAAGTCATCAGCGACAACGTCGACAAGATCGAGGGCGCCATCGACAAGGCCGGCGACCTGATCGACGAGAAGACCGGTGGCAAGTTCGCCGAGACCATCGACAAGGTCCAGGGTGCGGCCCAGGACGCGGTGGGCAAGGTCTCCGACGCCTCGGCCACGGTCAAGGATGCCGCCGCCGGTGCCGCCGACAAGGCCAAGGACGTCGCGGCGGACGTCGCAGCTAAGGTCGACGGCCACTAATTCTCGATGGCGAAAGTCTCGGTTTCCGTAGACGTTCCGCTATCCCCCGAAGAAGCCTGGCAGCACGCCTCCGACCTGTCCCGGTACAAGGAGTGGCTCACCATTCACCGGGTGTGGCGATCAAAGCTGCCCGAAACCATCGACAAGGGCACCGTTGTGGAGTCCATCGTCGAGGTGAAGGGCATGCCCAACCGGATCAGGTGGACGATTGTTGCGTTTAAGCCGCCGGAAACGATGACCCTCAACGGTGTTGGGACAGGTGGGGTCAAGGTGAAGTTGATCGGCAAGGTCCGGCCCGGCGCGATCGCCGGGACCGGGCCTGCCGGGACCGGGCCCGCGACGGTGTTCACCTTCGACATCCACCTCGGCGGGCCCGCCCTGTTCGGCCCGATCGGGATGATCGTCGCGGCCGCATTGCGCAGCGACATCGAGGCGTCGCTCGACCGGTTCGTTGCGGTATTCGCCTCAGCCTGAATCCAATCCGCTCTTGGGTCCCTAGACTGCCGTTGTGGCCGGTTATGAGTACGGTGTCGACTTCGGCGCCGTCGACGCGATCGACTTCCACACCCATGTGGAAATCGACTCCCACGGCCACTGTGCCTATGACGACGTACTCGCGCAGGCCACCGATCGCTACTTCAATCTCGGACCCGACCGCGTCCGCCGCGTCGACGAACTCGCTGAGCACTACCGCCGACACAACACCGCGGCGGTGGTGTTCACCGTCGACGCCGGCACCGCGTCCGGGCATCGGCCCAACTCCGTCGAGGAACTCATTGAGGGCGCCGCCCGCAATAACGACGTCCTGATCCCGTTCGGCAGCGTCGATCCGTGCTCGGCCGACCCGGTGGCCCGCGTGCGTGAACTCACCGGCGACTACGGCGTGAAGGGTTTCAAGTTTCATCCCAGTCTGCAGGGCTTCGAGCCCAACGACCGCAGCTTCTATCCGATCTACGAGGCGATCGCCGCCGCAGGTGTGCCCGCGCTGTTCCACACCGGCCAGACCGGGCTGGGCTCGGGACTGCCGGGCGGCCACGGAATTAAGTTGCGCTACTCCGATCCGATGCTGCTCGACGACGTCGCGGCGGACTTCCCCGATCTGACGATCGTCATGGCACACCCGGCGGTGCCCTGGGTGGACGCCCAGATCGCTATCGCCTCACACAAGTCAAACTGCTATATCGACCTGTCCGGCTGGTCACCGAAATACTTTCCACCCCAACTGGTTCGAGCCATTGGACGGCAGCTGCGAACCAAGGTGCTGTTCGGCACCGACCACCCCTACATCACGCTGGAGCGTTGGCGGCGGGACTTCGACGCCCTCGATATCGACCCGGATGCGCTGCCGCTGATCTTCAAGGGCAACGCCCTGCGGGTACTCGGGATCGCCGACTAACGATCTCGGCGCGCCACCGACGCGGGGCGCACCGCGGGAGGCTGTCCGCGTCGGCCCTTTCGTAGTGTCTCGAGTAGTTCGTGGTACGGGCCAACCAGATAGGCGGTTTCCCCGGCCCGCAGACGGGTGGACGGGTGCGGCTGCAGCTTGACCGGGGCGCCGTCGCGCTCGACGGCGATGACCCGGGTCTGTGTCGGGAACTCGAATAGCGCGATCCCGTCCAATTCGCTGTCCTGTTGCACCCGTACTCCGCCGACGACGAACGATTGCTGTCCCACCGGAAACGTTCCCAGCACCTCCAGGCCCAGCGCGGCCCCGATGAACCACGGCGTAGACAAGTCGACGGTGGACCGCACATGCTCGAACCCGAGGCGGTGGCCGACGGCCGCACCGAGGTCACGATCATAGATTCGCAACACGATTCGCGGACGCTGACCGCGATCGTTCTCGGGTGACCGACGTGGACCCAGCATCTCCTGGAGCACGATGCCGGTCTCAATGTTGACCACGTCGTCCTCGGTCAGCACCGCGATGGCGCGGGCGTGCTCGGCGCGTGCGGCAACCAGGGTCGTACGCAGGGTCGCGTCACCGAAGACCACCGGAATGTTGAGTTCGGCAGCCGCCGAGAGGTAGCGGTTGTTCTCATTGCGTTCGATGACCACCACATCGTGGCCGGCCTCCTTGAGCACGCTCGCCACTCGGATACCGAACGAGCCGAGACCCACGACGACGAAGTGTGCGCGCAGGTGTCGTGCCTTCTGTCGGCCGGCAGACTGCGCGAGCCGCCGGGACACCAGCACATCGGCGACGAACGACACCACCACCGCGATGGTCGCCAAACCGCCGAGCATCATCACCACACCCCACAGCCGGAGCCACAGTGGCTGGTGCAGAAAATTGAAATCCCCGAATCCGACGGTGGCCAGCGTCTCAGTAGAGAAGTACAGCGCGTCCATCCAACTCATGGCCGGATTCCGGTACCCGAAGCGCAGGATCACCGTCGAACTGAACAGCAGTGTGGCCAAGACCGCCAGGGCGCGGTAGAACGTCGGGTTGATGTCGTCGCGGAACGCCCGCACCGCGTCCACCCACCGGCCAAGCGGCGATCGTCGCCGCGGTGTCGCGTCACCGGTCGGTGCGACGTGGATGCCCTGTTCATCGAATTCCGCCGCGCGGCCGATCATCGTGATCCAATCACCCTCGCGCACTGGCACATCCAGGTGTGGGCAGGCGATCACCTCGCCGGGGTCGGGTGAGTTCTCACCCCGGATGATGGCCACCGGTGTCAGCCGTCCATAGAGCTGGCGCAGCGTGCCGTCTCTCGGCGCGGTGGCATCGGAGACGACGAAGTTCACCGGCCCCACCGGGATCGGATGAGCGGTCCTTCCCAGCAGTGCCGCCACCACGGATGGCGCGGCCAGATCGGCGACGTCGAGCACCGCGCCCGGTCCGTTGCCGCTACTCATCGCTTGGCGCAGCACGGGATTGGCCAGCCGGGCGACCACCCGAACCCGCGGATTGGCCCGGCGCGCTAGGAGTGCCATCTCCAGATTGAGGGCGTCGTCTCCGGAGGCGCAGATCACTGCGCGGGCCGTGTCGATCATCGCCGAATCGAGGCCGGCCGGCGAGGTCAGCATCATGACGCTGAGTTCTGCGTCACTGAGTTCACCGCTGATTCGCGTGGCGAGCGCATCGTCACCACAGACGATGATGTGACCGCGCATGGTAAAACGCTACTGCTAAATGCCTGTCACGGCGATCCAGGAGGGCGCTGATGCGCGATCTCTAAGGCGCCAGTGCAAAGTCGGCGAAGTCGAAGCCCGGCACCACTACACAGCTGACCAGGCTGGGTTCGTCGCCCAGGGGCCGGGCCCGCTGCCAGTATCCGGGCGGGACCAGCAACTGTGGGCACTGGCCGGCTTCGATATCGGAGCCGAGAAGGTGCGTGATCGCGGTGTCCGGGTTGGCACCGAACTCTAGTTCCACCGGACTTCCTCGGTGGTGCAGCCACAACTCGGCGCCGCGCACGGTGTGCCATGCCGATTCTTGGCCGGGCAGCAGTGCGAACAGGATTGCCGTTCCGGCGGCACGGGGGCCGTCGTACTGGTGAGGCAGTGCGGTCTCGGCGAGTATCAATTCACTGCGCCAGGTTTCGCGGAACCAGCCACCCTCGGGGTGGGGATCAAGGTCCAGGCGACGCACCCACTGTGGAATCTCGGTCATGTGCGATGCCTGCCCTTTCACCCGTGCGACGTATCGGCCCGGTGCCGACGGTAACGGTTAGGGTTTGAGAATGGCACGCCTGCGCCCCGGGTGGTTGGTGGTGCTGTGCGCGGCTGGCCTTGCCGTCAGCGCCTGGCTGCCATGGTTGACCACGTCGGCAGCGGGGGGCGGTCACGCGAGCGCCATCGGTGGAACTGTCGGAAGCCTCGTGCTGCCGCCGCGGTTCGGTGCGGGGCAACTGATGGTGTTGTTGTCGTCGGTCTTGATCGTCCTGGGAGCGATGGTGGGCCGTGGCCTGTCGCCCCGGCTGGCCGCGACGGCGGCGGTGCTGATCTCGATACTGGCCGCGACCCTCGCCTGGTGGTATTTCCGCACCAACGTCGCCGGAGGAGTTGCCGCCGGATACGGGCTCTACATCGGGGGCGCGTGTGCGCTCGCAGCGCTGGTGTCGTCGGTGTGGGCGTTGGCCGCGACGCTGCTCAGCTCATGAATTGCCAGCGGGTGCGGGCGTCGCCGGCGGCCCGCCGGTAGGCTGTGGCGGGTTTCGAAGGGACGCGCGATGGGCACGGTGGTGGGACTGGTACGGACAGCGCTGACGGCTGTGGTGCTGGCGGCACTGGCGTTGACCGGTTGCTCGGGCTCGAAGCCCACCGCGGACAAGTGTGCGGCGGTCTCGGTTCAATTGGTCGACGTCCCCACCCGCACCGATCAGGAGCCCAAGATGCGCATCCCGCTACCGCCGGGTTGGGAGCGCACCGCGAAGATGGATAACGAGTCCATCCGGTTCGCGATTCGCAACCCCGGGCTGACTGCAGATGGATTCACCCCCAACGCGGTGGTGACGCTGCAGAAGGTCGACACCGACATCGGCAAGCCCGAGAAGGTTCTCGAAGCACAGAACGAGCAACTGGGTAAGAAGCTGAAGCTGACCGATATGAAGTCCAGCCCGTCGCAGGTGTGTGGCGCGCCCGCGCTGTCGTCGAGTTACACCGCTCCCGAGGTGAAACTCGGGCCGAAGATCCCCACGATCCCGCCGCGCACAGCCAGTTCGGTGAGTTCGGTCTTTAAGGGCCGTGACGCGAACTATGTGGCGATGCTGACCGTGCAGACCATCAAGCCGGACAACCAGACTTACGTTGCGGACTCGGCGACCATCCTCAAGGGATTCCAGCTACTGCCGCAGGGCTGACCCCGCCAATCCGACGGCCTCGGCCGCGGAGTCTGTCTCACGCCACCGCCGCACCGCCGCACCGGCCACCCAGGTGCAGTGCGTACCGCTGGAAATCCGTTCCGGCAGTTGCAATGTGCAGACTGGGCCGTCTGCAAGCCGTGCGGCATCGAACACCAGACAGTACGACGCGTCGGCAGTCATATCGGTGGTCAGCGTCACCAGGTAGCCGTCGTCCTCGCCGCGACTTGCGACCCGGGGAGCCATGGCTGTCTCACTGCCGTAGACACCGTCGGCGAACCGGTAGTGGTCTTCGGTGCCGGTGCGGACGTCGTGGCGGACCAGACCGTCGAACAGGAACCATCCCGGTTTCGCGGTTGCCGCATACGCGTACCGGTAGGGCTCGCCGCCATGGCCGGCGTTGATCATCCCGAATTCGGAGATGGTGTCGGTCAACGACTGTTCCGACACCGCGCCGGTGACCAGGTTCAGCCGCCACCGGTGCAGTCGGCTTTGCATGCGGTCGAGTGCCAGGAAACGGAAGGCGCGCTGCCAGGCGGTGCCGGTGCCGTTATCGGCGGGTTCGGGGTCGGCTTGGAAAAACCCGTCCAGCACGATCTCGTCGCCATCCTCGTAGGCGTTGGTGAAGTGCAGAACGAAAGTTGGGTCAGCCTCGAACCAGCGGATGTCGGTGGCGCTTCCACGACGCGGAAGCACCCCGAAACGCGACGGCATGTCCCGGTGGAAGCGGGCGACGTGAATATCGCGTTGGAGTAGTTCCGGATCCCAGAACAGCGGAAAGTCGTTGAAAATGGCGTAGTTTCGAGTGAACGCCATATCGTGTGGAAGTCGCGGGCCGGGTAGCGGGATGTCGACGTAGTGCACCAGGTCGTTGTTGGAGTCGACCACCCCGTAGTGCAGGTACGGGGACTGCTTGCCGTAGTTGAAGAACATCATCTCGTCGGTGCGGTCATCGACCTTCGGGTGCGCCGACACACCCCAGTCCGCCGGGAATCTGCCGTTGAAGGTGGCCTTGCCGAGCGTGTCGGCGGTGCAGGGATTGATGCGGTAGAGGTCGCCGCACTGATAGAAACTCGTCAGTGCGGTGCCGCGGTGCACCACGACGTCGGTACTCGAGGCGTCTTTGAGCAGGGTTCGCGCACCCCAGCCATGGTCGACTTTGGCCAGCGACAGGGGTTCGGCCAGTCCCGGCCACAGCGGACCGCCGGCGGTGTTCTCGGCCTCGAATGCCTCGGTGCGCACAAACCGGTTGCGGTAGAACGCTTTTCCGTCCCGGAAGCCGACGACGTGCAGCATGGCATCACCGTCGAACGGGTGGTAGGACTTCAGCGCCGGGTGCAGTGGATTCTCGGTGTTGCGCAGATAGATCCCGTCGAGGTCGGTGGGGATCTCGCCGTCGATCACCGTCAGATCGTCAGCGTCCCATTCAGTCGTCTGCGGCCGCCACGGTCCGGTTCGGTACGGGTGGTCATCGTCGTCGGGCAGGGTGGACAGGAACTTGCCGACGATCTCAACGTCCACGATGTGCCCCACCGATCATGCCGCGGTCGCCGGCGCCGATCACGAAACTCACTGTGGTGGCGGTACTCCCGCCGAAGTTGAGGGTTCCGAATCGCCGTGCGCCGTTCACCTGATAATCGCCGGCCACGCCGCTGACCTGTTTGGCCGCGTCGAGCATCATCCGGATGCCGGAGGCTCCGACCGGGTGGCCGCCGCCGATCAGGCCGCCGCTGGGGTTGATCGGAAGGCGGCCGCCGATCTCGATATCGCCGCTCTCGATCGCCTTCCACGACTCGCCCGGACCGGTCAGGCCGATGTGATCGATGGCCAGGTACTCGCTGGGGGTGAAGCAGTCGTGCACCTCGAAACCATCGATGTCGTCAAGGCCCACCTGCGCGCGGCCGAAAGCATCGTGCACGGCGGCGCGCACATGCGGCGCCACGTAGGGATTGGCGGCATCGCGATCGAGTTTCTGGCGCAGGCCCAGTCCGACGGTGCGGTGTCCCCAGCCCTCGATCAGCCCGATCGGCCGGACGCCGGGGTGATCATTGAGGAACTCATCGCCGACGAGGACGACACCGGCGCCGCCGTCGGTCATCTGGCTGCAGTCGAAGCGGCGGATCCGGCCCTCGATGCGGGGATTGACTGAATCGTCGCCGCCGTCTGCTACCAGATCGGGCACCTGCCAGTCGCGGGTCTGGGCATTCGGATTGCGTCGGGCGTTGGCGAGGTTGATCGCGGCAATCGCGTGCAGGTGGGTGTCGTCGATGCCGAATCGGCGGTCGTATGCCTCGGCGACCTCGGCGAACATCGACGGCCAGAGGAACTTGGCGTCAGCACCCTCGTGTCCGGTCCAGGCTGCCGCGCCCAGGTGCTGTGCCGCGGTGTCCCCGGGAACCGTCTTTTCCAGTTCCAGCCCGACCACCAGGGCGGTCCGGTAGTTGCCTGCCCGCAGGTCTGCGATCGCGGCCAGCGCCGCGACGCTTCCCGACGCGCAGGCCGCCTCGTGCCGCGTTGCCGGGGTGTCCCACAGGCCCGGACAGACAGTGGCCGGCATGGCGCCCAGATGGCCTTGCTGAGCGAACATCTCACCGAAGGCGTTGGCGACGTGCACGACGTCGATATCGGCGGCGTCGATGCCCGATTCGGCCAGGGTCTGGTCCACTAACTCGCGGGTCAGATCTGCGAAATCGCGACCTTCCCGGGTCAGGTTACGAGCGAAATCGCTTTGGTATCCGCCCAATATCCAGACATTTCCAGCCACATGCCCAAAATTACTACAGCATGGTGAGCGCTGTGCCGGTATGTCGGCGTCGGGTCCATGATTGGCTCTGGCCCGCGGGACGCGAGCTCCCCACAGGTGGCCAGTCCGGTTGCGGCGGGCAAACCTTTACGTTAGTGTCACTTACGTCGCTCTCAGCATATTGTTAGACAACCTTAAGTTCGCTGCACTCTGCCGCGAACGCAACCGGAGGTACCTGAAATGACCAGTCTTACTCGCCACGTGGCCATCACCGGAGCGGCACTGGCCACCGCTGGCGCTCTTATCGCCGCGACGCCGACGATCAACGCCGGCCACGACATCACATTGGCCTCGGCGCCCGCTGTGACGACGACCTCAACCGCCATCAATTTGATGTCGTATTCCGAGTGGCAAGGCAAGTCCGAGGGGCACGGCCACGGCGGCGGGAGCTCTCAGGCCCAGGGCGCCGGCTCCTACCAGGATGACGATGCCAATGATTCCGAGGACGAGGGCGACGATGATCACCACGGCTGGGGCGGCGG
>JBAXIR010000117.1:0-8350 GCA_037138275.1 Mycobacteriaceae bacterium
ACCACTGCGCGGGCACCGGTACCGGTGCCGATCCGGGTGATCACCAGCGACAGTGCCTCGCTGCCGACCGGGCGCAGCCGTCGGCGCAGGGCGTCGGGATCGACGTCGACGCCGCGGACCAGGATCTCCAACGATCCACAGTCCCGAACCGAAAGTGCTTGGCGCAGAACCTTTTCCCGCAGCGGCAGTTGCTCAAGCACCTCGAACCCGCGCATACCATCGGGCACCTCGTCCCCGCTGAGATAGGCGATATCGGGATCGAGCTGCCACAGACCGTGCCGGGCGGCGTACTGCCGCACCAGACCGGCCCGTACGACTGCGCCATCGGGGTCGATAATCCACCGGCCCGGCGCATCCGTGCGGCAGTCGTCGGGATCAGCATCGGTGAGCACCTCGGCACGATCCAGCACAGTGGCCCGGCGACGTACGCCCGGCTCAGCCAAAGCAGCCGACCACAGACAGGCCTCCCGAACGGACCCACCCGATGAGGTCACCTCAATCTCACCATCGAAGCCCAGCCCACGAACCGCGTCGAAATCAACGCCCGGCGCACACTTCACCACCGTTGGCCGGCCCCGGTAGACCTCAGACAGTTCGTCAAGCGCAGGCACATAAGCCCGCGGGTCGAAGCGGCGCCGGCCACCGGAGCGCCGGGCCGGATCCAGCAGCACCACGGCGTCGCGGCTGATCGGGCCTCCGGAGCTCGGGCCTCCGGAGATCGGACGAAGTGCATCGGCGCGGAACAGCGCCACCTGCCCGCCTAAGTTGTTGCGTGCCATCGCAATCCGTACCTCGTCGAGATCGCTGCCCATCACGAAGTCCGCCGTATCGCGGAGCGCTGTCAACTCAGTACCGATCGAACATGTCGCGTCGTGCACCACCGCCCCCGTGAGTCGCAGCGCCCGATGCCGGGCCACCGCGGCGGTGGTGGCCTGCTGCAGCGACTCGTCGGTGAACAACCAGTCCGACACATCAGCCAGCCCGTCGAACTTGATGGCCGCCTTGCGGCGCAGTCGCGTTGTTTCGACGAGCGCGGTGGTGCGCTCCCCGAACCGTTCCCGGATCGCCGCAACGTCGGACAGCAGACCGGCGTCGGTCAAACCGAAGCTCGCCACCTCTGCCAGTGCCGCGACACCCGCATCACCGCTCAGGTAGGCGACGTCGGCGCGGGTGAAGCTCAGGACGGCTTAACCCCGGTGATCATGACGTTGTAGAACCAGCCCTTGGGCACCACGCGGCGCCACACGTTGGCGTCGACCCACGACAGCGCTGTCCAACTCTTGAATGCGAATCGGGCCCAAGCCCAGCCGAGCTTTCCGGGCGGCACCGTCGATTCGAACGTGCGCACCGGCCAACCGAGCATCGCGGCGGTGAACTCCTCGCTGGTGCTGCGGACCTGTACGGCGCCGGCGCGAGCGGCCATGCGCTCAAGATCGTCGGGGTCGAAGGTATGCAGATCGACGATCCACTCCAGGGCTGCCGCGCGGGAGTTCTCGTCGAGTTCGGCCTGTGGGCGGCGCCAACTCTCCAGTCCGGGCAACGTCATCGCGCGAACCGTGGTCTTCCAGGTCAGATCCGCCAGCCGTCGGGCGTAGGCATTGCCCACCGTGGTCGGCTCGCCGGCGAAGACGAACCGTCCGCCCGGCTTGAGTACCCGCACCACCTCGCGCAGCGACTTCTCCACATCGGGGATGTGATGCAGCACCGCGTGGCCCACCACCAGATCGAAGGTGTCGTCCTCGTACGGGATGCCCTCGGCGTCGGCCACCCGGCCGTCGACATCCAGACCCAACGACTGCCCATTGCGGGTGGCGACCTTGACCATGCCCGGGGACAGGTCGGTCACCGATCCGCGCCGCGCCACCCCGGCCTGGATGAGGTTGAGCAGGAAGAAGCCGGTACCGCAGCCCAGTTCCAGGGCGCGGTCGAACGGCAGGTCGCGGATTGCGTCGTCGGGGACGATGGCGTCGAACCGGCCTCGGGCGTAGTCGATGCAGCGCTGGTCGTAGGAGATCGACCACTTGTCGTCGTAGCTCTCGGCCTCCCAGTCGTGGTAGAGCACCTGGGCCAGCTTGGTGTCATTACGGGCGGCCGCGACCTGCTCTGCGGTGGCGTGCGGATTCGGGGCCGGGTCGAGATCGGTCATGCCGGGCAGCCTAACGGGCCGGGCCGGGCGGCAAACACCTCGCCATAGCGTCGGGTCTGCGCCGCGGAGTCGATGGGCGCGGAGTCGATGAGTTCCTTGGCCGCGGCCACGGCTGCGGCCGGGGCGTCGACGAAGCGGCCCGCCCAGGCTGCCGCGGCGTCGTACACACCGTCGGGAGCCACCAATTCGTCCACGAGGCCGAGTTCCAGTGCCTCCTCGGCCCCGACGAAGCGGCCACTGAACACCAGTTCCTTGGCCCGTTGCGGCCCCACCGCCCGGGTCAGTCGTGCGCAGCCACCACCACCGGGGACCAGCGATGCCAGAATCTCGGTGGCGCCGAGTTTGACGTTGTCACCACACACCCGCCAGTCTGCGGCCAGTGCCAGGCTCAGGCCCGCACCCAACGCGTACCCGGTGATCGCCGCGACAGTCGGCTTGGGCAGAGCGGCGACGGCGTCGATGGCCTCCCGACGCACCCGGTCGGCCGCCTCGGCTTCGGCGCGGTTCAGTGTCTGGAGTTCAGCCATATCGTCGCCGGCGCAGAAGATCTCGTGGCCGCCGAAGATGATCACCGACGCGATATCGCGGCGTCCGGCGACTTCGGCGGCGGCCGAGGCCAACTCCCGGTAGGCCTGCCGGGTCAGTGCGTTGGTGGGGTCGCGCGTCAGCACCACCGTTCCGATGCCGGGATGGGTGTCACTGAGATGGACACTGACGAATTCGCGCACTATTCGCCCTGCCAGTCCAGCTTGTTGGTCCGGCGGCGCGCCTCGTTGTAACGCTCGCTGTCGAAGAACTCAATCTCCCAGTTATCTTGCACCACAGTCAGTTTCGGCTGCACCCTGGCAATTTGTCGTGTCAGCGCCAGAACCTCCGCGACAGTGCGGCCGGTCAGCGAGTCGAGTTGGCTCCAGGTCGGCGGCAGCAGCAGTGCACGGCCCTCGGCGAAGTCCTCGATCGCCGACTCCGGACTGGCCCACGCGGCGTGGTCGGACTCGGTGTTCTCACCGTCGGCGCGTTGACCCTCCGGCAGTGCGCCGACGAAGAAGTAGGTGTCGTAGCGGCGGGTGCGCTCCTCTTCCGGCGTGACCCAGTTCGACCACGGTCGCAACAGATCCGCGCGCAGCACCAGGTTCTCGGCCCGCAGAAAATCCGCGAAGGACAGGCTGCGGTCTTCCAGTGCAGCCCGGGACTGGTGGTAGACCGACGCGTCGCTGACGATCCCGTCCGGGTCATCCGCCGGGCCGGCGAACAGCACTCCGGATTCCTCGAAGGTCTCCCGGGCGGCCGCACATACCAGTGCCTCAGCCAGGTCGGTCTCAATGCCGAAACGTTTTGCCCACCAATCGGGTTCGGGTCCGTACCAGGCTCCGTTACCAGCCAGGCCGGCTTCCCGGTCACGATCGTCGACGCCACCGCCGGGGAACACCGTCATGCCGGCGGCGAACTCCATCGCGGCGTGGCGGCGCATCAGGAACACCTCCAGTCCGACGGGGAAGTCAACAGATGCATCCCGGACCAGCATCACGGTGGCGGCGGGCCGGACAGGCTTCGGTTCCAAGCCGGAACTCTGCGCGATCCGCCTGCGCTCATCGCTGTCACTCATGCGCGTCTCCTGTGGGCCGCGCGGCTGCGTACGCGGCGGGCGAAATAGCGGCCATCGATGGCGTCGACGGCGATGGACTGCCCGAAGGCCGCAGACAGGTTCTCAGCGGTCAGGGTGTCAGCGAGCAGTCCCGCCGCGAGTGCCTCGCCCTCGGCCAGGATCAGGCAGTGGCTGAATCCCGGCGGGATCTCCTCCACGTGATGGGTCACCAGCACCAGCGCCGGGGAGTCGGGGTCGGCGGCCAGGTCGGCCAGCCGGGCGACGAGTTCCTCACGCCCGCCGAGATCCAGTCCGGCAGCGGGTTCGTCGAGCAGCAGCAGTTCGGGGTCGGTCATCAGCGATCGCGCGATCAGGACACGTTTGCGTTCGCCCTCCGACAGCGTGCCGTAGGTGCGGTCGGCGAGGTGTTCGGCGCCGATGCTCTCCAGCGTGTCCAGCGCCCGCAGATAGTCCACGTCGTCGTAACGCTCACGCCAGCGGCCCAGCACCGCGTAACCGGCCGACACCACCACATCGCGTACTACTTCGTCGTCCGGAATGCGTTGCGCCAGAGCCGAACTGCTCAGCCCGACCCGCTGCCGCAGTTCGGCCATATCGACTTTCCCCAGCCGCTCCCCCAGCACGGTCGCCGTCCCGGTGGTCGGGTACTCCATCGCGGCGGCGATCCGCAGCAGCGAGGTCTTACCGGCACCGTTGGGTCCGATCACCACCCAGCGCTCATCGAGTTCAACCTGCCAGTCGACCGGCCCGACCAGCACCCGGCCGCCGCGGCGCAGGGTGACGCGTCGGAAGTCAATCAGCAGGTCGTCGTCGTCCGACGCCACCGGGTCGACATCATCGATCACCCGATCGTCCTCTGCGTCAGCCACTCGCCCATCGTGCCGTACCCACCTCGGCGCTAACCGGGCGGGATCTCCACCCTGCTGACTACGCCGTCGGCGGCGTCGGCGGCCTCGATCTCGGCACGGGTGACGCCGAGCAGGAACAGCACGGTGTCGAGGTAGGGGTGGCTTAGTGAGGCATCGGCGACCTCGCGCAGTGCGGGTTTAGCGTTAAATGCCACCCCGAGGCCGGCGGCGTTGAGCATGTCGATGTCATTAGCGCCGTCACCGACCGCCACGGTCTGCTCCATCGGGACACCGGCCTGCCGGGCGAAGTCGCGTAACGCTTTGGCCTTGCCTGCGCGGTCGACGATCGGACCCACCACCCGGCCGGTCAGCTTCCCGTCGGCGATCTCCAATTCGTTGGCGGCAACGAAATCCAGCATCAGTTCATGCGCCAGTGGCTCGATCACCTGGCGGAAGCCACCGGAGACCACACCGCAGTGAAATCCCAAGCGCCGCAGGGTTCTGATCGTCGTTCGGGCTCCCGCGGTCAGCTCCACTTCATCGGCGACCTCGTCCAGCACCTCGACCGGTAGCCCGGCAAGGGTGGCCACTCTTTGATGCAGAGATTCGGCGAAGTCGATCTCGCCGCGCATCGCCGCACCGGTGATGGCTGCCACCGCGGCACCGGCGCCGGCCCGTTCGGCAAGCATCTCGATGACCTCGCCCTGAATCAGGGTCGAGTCCACGTCGAACACGATCAGCCGCTTGGCCCGTCGCTCGAGGCTGTAATTCTCCACGGCGATGTCGATGCCCTGCTCGGCGCCGACCCGGGCGAGATTCGCCTGCAGTTGACCATCGAGTCCGGGCGGTGCCGACACCCGCAGTTCCAGCCCGGTCACCGGGTAGTCCGAGACGCCACGGATGACATCGATATTGACGCCCAGCGCCGCCGCTTCCCGGGCCACCGCACCGAACGCGACCGCGGTGATCGGCCGGCCCAGGACCACGATGGTGTGCGTCGACGGAACCGCGATGGCAGGCACATCGTCGCTTCGCTCAACACTGGCGTGCAGGCCCAACCCTGCGACGGCGTCGGTGACGTCGCGCCGCAATTGGTCGTTGTCGACGACGTCCGATCGCGCCGACAGCACCACACCCAGGGTTAATCGATCCCGGATAACCACCTGCTCGACGTTGAGAAGTTCAACCTGATGTGCTGACAACACGTTGAAAAGAGCTGAGGTGACGCCAGGTTGATCAATCCCGGTGACGGTAATCAGCACCGACACCTTGGAAATGGTCACTCCTCTTTGCGGCTCCGTGATGAGCGGGTGTGCAGCTTCCCTGATGCGGGATAACTGAACCCGAGCTTGTCGGCGACCGCCCTGGGCGGCTTGGTGTGGCCCTGCCCGATGTGGGCCTCGGTCCGCATCCGCTCCACCATGTGCGGGTAATGCAACTCGAATGCGGGACGTTCCGAACGAACATTGGGCAGTTCGGTGAAGTTGTGCCGCGGGGGCGGGCACGACGTGGCCCACTCCAGTGAGTTGCCGTGACCCCACGGATCGTCGACCGTGACGACCTCGCCGTAGCGCCAGCTCTTGAACACGTTCCAGAAGAACGGCAGCAGAGACAGTCCCAGCGTCAACGCGCCAATGGTGGAGATGATGTTGAGCGTGGTGAATCCGTCGGTGGGCAGGTAGTCCGCGTAGCGCCTCGGCATGCCCTCATCGCCCACCCAGTGCTGGACAAGGAACGTGGTGTGGAACCCGATGAAGGTCAGCCAGAAGTGCAGCTTGGCCAGGCGCTCGTCGAGCAGTCGGCCGGTCATCTTCGGGAACCAGAAGTAAATGCCCGCATAGGTGGCGAAGACGATGGTGCCGAACAACACGTAGTGGAAGTGCGCGACCACGAAGTAGCTGTCGGACACGTGGAAGTCCAACG
Source organism: Mycobacteriaceae bacterium (assembly GCA_037138275.1). Classification (GTDB taxonomy): domain Bacteria; phylum Actinomycetota; class Actinomycetes; order Mycobacteriales; family Mycobacteriaceae; genus Mycobacterium. The sequence continues at coordinate 6,524 of JBAXIR010000117.1, forward strand.
GCGGACTTGCCAGGAGCACGCCGGACAACCCGCCGCACAGGAACGTCACCAGGAAGCCGTAGGAGAACAGCATGGGGGACTCGAACGTCAACTGCCCTTTCCACATCGTGCCGATCCAGTTGAAGAATTTGATACCGGTCGGCACCGCGATGAGGAACGTCATGAACGAGAAGAAGGGCAGCAGAACCGCACCCGTTGCATACATGTGGTGCGCCCACACCGCGACCGAAAGAGCGGCGATGGAAATGGTGGCGTAGATCAGCGTCGAATACCCGAAGATCGGCTTGCGGGCGAAGACCGGGAAGATCTCCGAGACGATGCCGAAGAACGGCAGCGCGATGATGTAGACCTCCGGATGGCCGAAGTACCAGAACAGGTGCTGCCACAGAATCGCCCCGCCGTTCGCCGGGTCGTAGACGTGTGCGCCCAGGCGGCGGTCGGCAGCCAAACCGAACAGTGCGGCGGTCAGCAGCGGGAAGACCAGCAGCACAAGAATGCTGGTGACGAAGATGTTCCAGGTGAAGATCGGCATCCGGAACATCGTCATGCCGGGGCAACGCATGCACACCACGGTGGTGATCATGTTGACGCCGCCCAGGATGGTTCCCAGACCGCCAACAGCCAGTCCGAGAATCCACAGATCACCGCCGGCGCCCGGGGAGTGCACCGCGTCCGACAGCGGGGCGTAGGCGGTCCAGCCGAAGTCGGCCGCGCCGCCGGGGGTGATGAAACCGCCGAGCGCGATCAGCGCGCCGCAGAGGAACAACCAGAACGACAGGGCATTGAGACGCGGGAACGCGACGTCAGGGGCGCCAATCTGCAACGGCAACACAAGATTGGCGAACCCGAACACGATCGGGGTGGCGTAGAACAGCAGCATCGCGGTGCCGTGCATGGTGAACAGCTGGTTGTACTGCTCGTTGGACAGGAACTGCAGACCCGGCACGGTCAGTTCGGCGCGCATCAGCAGCGCCATTAAACCGCCGAGTGCGAAGAAGACGAAACATGCGATGCAGTACATGATGCCGATCAGCTTGTGATCGGTGGTTGTGATGACCTTGTAAATCAGGTTGCCCTTGGGGCCGGTTCGCGCCGGGAAGGGGCGACTGGCCTCTAGTTCTCTGCGGAAAGGAACTACGGCGGTCAACGGGTCCTCCAACCATCCAGATGAAACGTTCCAGGCCAATCTAGAGCGAATCCTATCCCCAATCCAGCCCCGCCGTCCTGTGGGTCCTACATTCTGTCGTACTCGCGTCACATCTGGGCTTCCGGCCACGTCAAAGGCCAGCTCAGCGGGGTGAAGCCGGGCGGGTGTTACCGTCGCGGCGTGCTGCTGCGCAGGAGGCTTCCAGGGCTCGCCGCGGCCATGACGGTGGCCATGGGGATCAGCGGATGTTCGGGGTCGCCCCGGGAGCCGATTGCCGGACCGGACGGCACCGTAGTGACCAGCACCGTGGTGACCAGTACGACCAAGATCGCCTCGGCCGGGGTGCTGGGCAATCAGCGCCGACCCGACGAGTCCTGTGCGCCCGAACCGGCCCGCCCAGACCCGGCGCCGCCCGGACCGCTGCGGCACGCGGCCGGGCAGACGGCGGTGGTCGGCGATCCGCAGCGCATCGTCGCCCTCGCCGGTGACGAACTCGACGCGCTGTGCGCACTGGGCCTGCAGTCGCGGATCGTGGCCGCCGCACTGCCCGACGGCTCGGATACCCAGCCGTCGTATCTGGGTACCGTCGTGCACAACGTCCCGCCTGCGGGCACCCGCAGCGCACCCGACATGGCGGCCATCGCCGCCGCCAAACCCGATCTGATCCTGGGTTCGCAGGC
>JBAXIR010000118.1:0-8322 GCA_037138275.1 Mycobacteriaceae bacterium
GGAGGAGGTACCGACAGATGAGGGGCTGGAGTCAGCGGCGCCGGCTGGGGTGCGTCCTTGGCCTCAACCTGCTGATGATCGCCGCACTAGTCCTCGCCGGTGTCTCGGCGCACTCCCTGGGGGTGCTGGCCGCTGCCGGGGACTTCGCCGCGGACTGCGTCGGACTGATCCTGGGTCTGCTGGCCGTCGCGCTGCGCGACAGGCCACATCACGGCGCTGACCGCCATTCGCGGGCCACGACGGTGGTGGCGCTGATCAACGGCGCAGCGCTGCTGGCGGTGAGCGCGCTGGTCATCGTGGAGGCAGTGGATCGCTTGAGTAGCGGGACACCTGCAGTACACGGGGTGCCGGTGGTGATCGTCAGTGTCATCTCCGCACTGGTCATGTTGGCCGGTGCGGCGATCCTGGGATTCGGCGCGGGCAGCGAGGACCTCCACATGCGGTCAGTGCTACTCGACACCCTGTCTGACGGGGCTGCGGCTGCTGCTGTGGCAGTCGCGGGCGCCGTCATTGCCGTCACGCAACGCTTCTACTGGCTCGACCCCACCCTCGCCGCGATCATCGCGGTCGTGATCGCCGTCGCCGCAATCAATCTCCTCACCGACGGTATCCGGGAGCTACGCACCGCCCATTAAGTCCCAACCGTCGCAAGTTCGATCGTTGAAACCCCCCAGCTCTAAGCAACGAACAACAGAATCCCTGCCGCTGAGCAGAATGCCGACGATCCGGGAGGTCCAAAACCAATGGCGACAGCAGGCCCACGCCTCTTGACTAAACCCGAGATCAACGCGCTTCTCAGCGGGAGCTACAGGGCAGCCCTGAGTCGGAAGAGGGGAATGTGGCGTCCATAAGACGCGGTCTTGGCCAGGTAATCGCCGTACCCGGCGTAGACCTGCTGGGCCAGCGTGTAGAGGCGTGCATGTTCGGCGGAATCGGTCACTTCGCTCGCACGAAACTCCTCACCGCCGAAACGGCATTCGGGGTTCGCTGTGAGGTTGTAGTACCACGCCGGATGCTTTTCTGCGCCGAAGTTCGAGGCGATGAGGATCGGATCGGGGCCGTCGTGGAAGTAGGTCAGCTGTACCTCTCGGGGCTGACCCGATTTGGCGCCGTTCGTCACCAGTGGGGCGTTGACAACGATGCCCATCGAGGTCGTGACGCGCCCGTTCGTTGCTCGGTAGAGCCACGGGTCAAGACGCACCGAGACCTCGCGGGCGAACCATTGCCCCGCCGGTGAGCGTCCGAAACTCCCGGCGGCCCGGTAGCCAAACCCGCGTTTCTTGTGGGGATCGACGTAGCGCAGGGGCATGCCGCAACCGTACCTTCGGCCACCGGCCGCGCGTGCCGTCACGGAGATGGCCAGGTGCCTGAGCCCAGTTTGGGGCTCACGCCCTGATGAGTGTGAGTGTCACAACATTGAGCGTCCCGCGGCGAACATGTGCGGTGGCAGACCGTGCCCGACCGGTGAGCCACACTCGGACGCGAGGGTCAGCCTCCAGATTGCGCAGCCATTGCGAGTCGGCCCGAACCGTGGACACCACCAGACTGTTGCCTACCCGCCCGGCCACCAGAGGCACCTGACGGGGAAGGCCGCTGCGGCGGCCGGTGGTTTCGACAAGGATCAGCCCACCCCCCACCGGTAACGGATTGCCCAGCCCAACCCGCACCGCTGGTCGAACCACGGCGTTCAACGCATCGAAGATTGGCGCCTCGATCTGAAGTCGAAGTTGACGAAGCTGGCTGAGGGAGTTCATACCCCTCTCAACCTGTTTCCGCTTCCGTGTGTTTCCCACGATGCCCCATGGTGACCGTGAGTTCAGTCACTTCTGCCGAACGGTCACGTGTGGACTACGACGCTTCTTGCTGGACCGCTGAGTTGACCGGAGCGGCGGCACCGGCGGGTCGCCGGCCGATGACAACGGCGGTGGCGGTGCCTTTGTCGGTCTCGATGACGACGGTGTCGCCTGGGCCGGCGTAGGTGCCCTGGCATGTGGCGGACGTGCATGCCCCGGTTGTGGGGTCGAGCCTGCCGGCGAGCATGTCGTTGATCCAGCCCGCGGCCAGTATCTGGGTGGCCGGCGGATTCTGCGGTCGGGGGAAGCCAAGGGTGAACAGATAGGAGGCGAACTCGATGAGCGGGTTGCCGCCCTGCAACGAATCCATGTGGACGCCCCGGTTGAGCACGACGCCGTTGAAGTTGTGGGGGCGGCTTGCGGTGAGCATGTCGAAATTGTTGCGGGGTGCGCCGATCTCCAGCACGGGCACATACCGTTTGAGCCCGTTCAGTTTTTCCAGCGCGGCTGGCAGAGCGGTGCCGGCCGTGGCGTCGAAGAGGATTACACCGGCCAGGTTGTTGTCGATGCCGCCGTCAGTGACCGCCTGGGCGTAGAAACCGGCCGCCCCCGATGTCGTGGTACCGCCCAGGGAATGACCGGCCAAGACGAACTTGGTCGGCAGGACGCTTCCTGGGCCGTACTGATGGGCATACCCGGCGTTCAGCGCGCTCGCGGTCAAGGCGTCGCGGTTGCCCAGGAAGAGCGCGGCGACGCCCTGCTGCGCCGGCGCGCCGCCCAACCAGAAGCCATCTGAGGCAAAAAGATTCGACGTCAGCGTCGGGGCGAGGACCACGCTGTTGGTCTTCTCGGCCAGATAGGCCGCGGTGTAGCTGTACATCGGGCCGATGGCCATGACACCGTGCTGAAGGTAAATCACGCCCTGGGGAGCGCCGGCGGGGAAGTACCAGTTGGCGTCGACGGGGTGTCCGTTGATCTGCACCCTTGACGTGCGCACCGTGACCGTGCTGCACCGGGGCAGTGCCGGTGGTCCGACGACGAACTTCTCCACCGCTTCGAAGGTGTTGAAGATGGCCTTCCCGATCAGTTCGCCCAATGGCGGCGTCTTCCGAGGAGTGGCGGCCGCGGACACCACTGCCTGGTTGGCGGTCGTTGCCACCGAGCCGGTGTCGGCCCGCACGGCGGGTCTGGCCGCGCCGCTCGGCACGCCTGATGTCCACTGGGCCGGCGCCCCGGCCGGGTTCACCCCGCCGCCCGGGATCGCAGTCGAGTGCGCGATCCCGGTGCTGGACATCGTTGGCAAGAATGCAGCCGCGGCGGAATGGGCCGGGCCGGGCGCCATCCGATGCGACCCCTGCTTAGCAAGCTTAGGCCGGCCGGTGCCGACCATTGCCGCGCGCGCCTTCGCTGCTGTCCCACGCGAGGACGTCGGCGCCGCAGCCGGCGCCGAAGAACCACCGCGGGTAGCCCCCGGCGTCGCCGCTGAATCAGTATCGGAGGGACTCGCCCACGCCGCCCCAGCCCCGCAAAACACTGCCGCACCCACGCCCAGAGCCGCTGCGAGCCCACCGACCCGACCCACATATCGTGACGCCCGCACCGCTGACCCTTTCGATCACTCAGCCGCACCCGCCTGCGCATTATGCACGGGACGGCGGGTGCACGATGACTGCTTGGACGCTACGTGGTCGCAACAGCCGATGGTGTGAATTCGGGTCAGGCACTGCCGCTCAGCTTTCTGGGTCATGGGGCGGCGGTTTGACTTGACGAAACTCACCGTGCCAATGCCGGTGCCGCGACCATCCCACGGCGCAAAACTCGATCACCGGCCACGTCGCTGTGATCAGCGCGATGTAGAACGCATCGGTTGTACGTACTGGCAGTGAAATCATCATGAAGGTTGACTAGCCCGGCCGCCCGCACTGCGCTGCGCTCAGGCGGGGTGACGTAATTCGCTTTCGACAGCGCGCCGGATCCAGGATGACACAGAACGATCCTCGGCCGCGGCGGCCGCGCGAACTTGCTCGAGAAGTTCTGCGGGAAACCGCACGGGCACGGTGGCGGTGAGTCTGCGCCGCCCGGGCCCTTGGGACTGCTGGTTTTCCGGGCGCGCGTAGAACTCGAATTCCTCGTCGGGTGTCATTTGATGGCTCATCTATCTCTCCGGTATTGGTCGGCAAGGTCTTTGGAGGCCGGATAGCAGCCGATCGGACGGCACCGGGTGGGATCGCCCTCGCGGGACGGGGCCAGCGGGACCATCAACACGGTGCCACCGGCGACCTCAGCGACCATGAGCCAATGGGCGGGTGGTTTGGCGGGGTAGAACAGCGGGTCGGAGGCCCAAACCTCGCGGATGTCGTCGATGCCGCGGTTGGGGTGTTCGAACAGGTGGGCGGCTTGAGTGTCGATTTCAAACGGGTCGGTGCTGGCGAGCAAATCAAGGTCGAACATCCCGGCCTCTTCGTGAGTGTATTACACACGAATACGAACGGATACAAAAGGGGCATTACAGAATGGATCAGCTGGAGGGGTTCAACTCCGGCATCGCCTCAGTTTGGCTGGCCGGGCTGACACTGGGTCCGCGCCGAAGATCAGTTGGCCACTGGCCGGCTATGCGCCTTCGGGCGTTAGGCGTAGCACCGGGATTGCTCGAATGCCGTCGGTGTTGGTCGCGTACTTCGTGAAGTTGGTGGAGAAGCGCTCCATCAGTGCGTACAACCTGTCATGGTCGGCACCCTCAGTCGGACGGGCCACGAAACCACCGCCGCTGTCCGTGCGCCCATCGGCAAACAACTCGCACCGGGGGTTCTTCAGCACGTTGTAGTACCAGTTGGGGTGCTTCTCCTGACCGTAGTTCGATGCGATCAGGATGACGTCGTCTCCGTCGGTGAAATACGCCAGGGTCACCTCGCGTCGGGCGCCCGACTTCGCCCCCGTCGTGCACAGCATGACAACGGGCAGTGAACCTTTCGCGGTATGAAAACGTCCGCGGGTCATGCGCATCAGTCGAAGGTCGAGGGGCGCGAACAGGGAGCGGTGGACAGTGGATCCAGCCTTTGTCCCGAACACAATGCCCACAGCGCGCCGCATGAACGTCGGCTTACTCGTGGGGTCCACCCGTGGAATCCCGTTCAGCAGATCTGTCATTGCGAAATGCTATTCCGCTGTGCGGAAATAAGGTTCGACCGTGCCGCTGAGCTTGACGACCATGGGGTTTCCGCGGCGATCCTTCGCGGTCGGGACTTCCACCCGCACCCAACCTTCGGCCACGTCGTATTCGCAGACATTGGTTTTCTCGACGCCATTAAACCGAATACCCACGCCGCGGAGCAGTGCCGCTTCGCTGAAGAAAGGGCTGTGCTGATCAATGGAGAGGTGATTTGGTGGAACGTCGGTGATCGGATCCTCGGACATGATCGCTTTCGTTAAATGCCGGCTGGGTCGTGGGTCGATTCTCTAAAGAACTTACGCGACCCCGGCTGACGCGACCATGTGGCGCATCATCCGATGCCTTCGTCGTTTCCGGGTTCCTTGTCGAGGTCGTCGTTGCCGTAGTCCTCCTTATCGAAGTCGTCACCGGCGTCGTAAGGGTAGATCGGTTGGTTATCAGTCGTCATCGTCGTCGTCGCCCTCGACGTCGTCGATCATCTCGTAGGGTTCTCCCCACTTACCCGGCTCTCCGGGGTCGTAGTCGTCGCTGGGTTTGCGCCCCATGTCAGGTCCTTTCCGCGAATCGGTTGAGTCGTGGGGCCATATTCTCACCGGCCTCTGACATCTGGATGCGAAGCCTCCCGTCTGGGTTCGCTATACCCTGACTCGGGTGTACGCGCGTGTGAAGAACGGGCATCCGCCCAAGACCTGCGAGCGGTGTCAGCGTCCGTTCGAGTGGCGCAAGAAGTGGGCTCGGGACTGGGAGCAGGTCAAGTACTGCTCCGAGGCGTGTCGGCGTGGCACACCCCGCACCGCGCCGGTCCGGTAGGTCTTCTACTCGACCACACTGGGGCGGCCGAACCGGGTCCGCACGCCGGGTGAGAACAATGCCCGCAGCCGCGGGCCGGCGGGTTCAACCCCGCTCGCGGCGAGCAGTTCATCATCGAGTTCGACGACCTCGGCGGCGTGCAGCAGCCACGGATCGTGCTCGTTGGGTATCCACCAGGTCCGGCCCGCCTTGCGGGTGTGCGCACCCCAGCGTGCGGTCAGCCACACCTCCAACGGGGTTGGTTCGATAACCCCGCCGAAGGTCACGCTCACCCGGCTGCACAGTCCGCGTCGCGGCCACCGGCGCACACTGTCGTAGGTGATGGTCTGTCCGTTGCGGGTCATCCGCATCCGGGCCCAGGTGTAGGGGAATCCCAGGCCGATCCGAGTCAGCGGCACCACCGCCAGGCGAGAGGTTTCCAGCGACCGGAACAGCACACCGTGCCGCCCGGCATCATCGATCGAATACAGCCGGATGTTGGTTTCCAGGAACGCTGAGAAGTAAGGCGCCGGCGGCGTCGGCCCCACTCTGATGCCGCTCATCACGAACGGCACCAGGGCGACGTACGTCATCCCGTCGGCGAAGACATCCGGGCGCGTCCCGGCCGGGAAGAGGTGCGCGACGCGCTGTGGCGCCACCGGCCAGTGAATAAAGGTCAGCTCACTCCAGCGTTGGTCGAAGAGGACCGGCCGAGGCAACTGTTGCGGGGTGACCGGGTAGCCGATCAAGGCCTCGATTCCGGAGGCATCCGCCGCAGGACCGCGAACCTCGAATTCAGCGGGCATTGCATCAGTGTGTCAGGCGCCGCCGATGGCTACCGCTTGGCGCCGACCAACTCAGAATTTGTGTTGCGGCCCTTGGGCTCTGCGGTAGGCCGCCTTGAGGATCGTGTCACGGATGCGGGCATTGTCGAGCAGTTTGATACCCGCATTGGCCAACATGGGATTGCCGATCAGTTTGTGCATGTACCGACCGCGGCGGTACTCCTTGCCCCACGCGGCCTTCATCCGGTTGGCATAGTTGGTGAAGTCGTCGGGCCCGCCGTTTTCCAGTGCCGCGATCGCGCACTCGCCGGCCGCAAGGCCTGATTCCAGCGCCTTTGAGATTCCAGCACCGGAAGCCGGCTTGCCCGCGCCCAATGAATCGCCAGAGAACAACACACCCGGACGCCACGGCGGCCACGCGGTGAAACCCATCGGCAGCCGCCAGGCCCGCACGCTCTTGTTCTTCTTGAGTTCCTCGATGGCCGGCAGTTCCCACTCGCGCGGAAGGGTGCGCATGAATTCGCCCAGGAATCCGGTGGCGTTGATCGACTGCCAGTCCTTGTAGCTGGTGACGTACCCCAAACCCACGTTGACTCGGCCCCCGCCCATCGGGAACACCCAGCCGTAGCCGGGCAGTTGATCGCCCTGGAATTGCAACTTGAGGTAGATGTCGAAACTGTCGGAGTCGGGCCGGACGGTATCCATCTCGGAGCGGATCGCCACCGCGGCGTAGCCGTTGTATTCGGAGTCGATCTTGAGCGCCCGCTTGATGGGGGAGTACGCACCGTCGGCGGCGATGACAGCGTCGCCGTGAACCTGTTCGCCACTCCTGAGCGTCACTCCGGTGACGCGGCCGCGATCGTCGAGGATGGGTCCGGTGACCTCGGCGCCCTCGCGGACGACGGCGCCGGCGGATGCGGCGTGCTTGAGCAGAAGCGTGTCGAGTTCTGTGCGGCTCACCGTGGTGCCGTGGTCGGGCATTCCCGGACGTCGGGGAAAGGTCAACTCCCAGCGCGACGGGCTGTAGACCGTCACCCGGTTGATCCGATGAAACTCCGCAACCTCGTGCGCCAGGCCCATCTTCTGCAAATAGCTGACGCCTCGAGCGGTCAAACCGTCGCCACACGGCTTGTCGCGGGGGAAAACCGCCTTGTCGAGAACCACCACTTTGGCACCGGTTTGCGCGGCCTGCCAGGCGGCCGCCGACCCCGACGGGCCGCCGCCCGCGATTACCAGATCGAATCGCTCGGTCACAGTTTGTTGGCTCGGTCTCGTTCGGTGGGGGACTTCTCGGTCGGTTTAGATGCTAACGGAGAAATCAGGTCATCTGACGGCCGGGCACCGCAGACGTCATGTACTTTCTGAGGGCTTGTACCTGCGGTGTGCCGCGACACTGCCCGTTGCGTGCCGCGACACGCCGCGACACAAGTTGTTGTGTTAGCCCGGCATGTCGGACCCCAGGGGTAGTGTTTGTCCCACGGCCGGAATCACGGTCTTTTCTGCGTTGAAGTGGAGTTCTGGTGAGCAATGGAATCAAGCTGGTCGACCGGACATCAGCGATCAACTGGAACCGTGTCCCCGATGAGAAGGACGCTGAGGTCTGGGACCGGTTGACCGGGAACTTCTGGTTGCCCGAAAAGGTGCCGGTGTCCAACGACATTCCGTCCTGGAACACGCTGACGCCGGCCGAAAAAGAATTGACCATGCGGGTCTTCACCGGGCTGACGCTGTTGGACACCATCCAGGGCACCGTCGGCGCGGTCAGCCTCATCGCCGACGCGGCCAC
>JBAXIR010000119.1:0-8253 GCA_037138275.1 Mycobacteriaceae bacterium
TCGGAATTCGGACGGTCACCCAGGCCCGCGACTCCGACAGCGGCGCCGGTGACGGTGACGGTGACGGTGGGAACTTCTACCTGAAGATCAACGGCCGCGACTTCCTGGTGCGTGGCGCCACCTACACGCCGGATCTGCTCTACAAATATGACCCTGACCGCGACGGGGCGATCCTGCGCTACGCCAAGGATCTGGGCGTGAACATGCTTCGGTTGGAGTCCAAGATCTCCTCGGCCCGTTTCATCGAACAGGCCGATGAGATGGGTATCCCGCTGATGTACGGGTGGATGTGTTGTAACCAGTGGGAGAAGTGGCAGCAGTGGGACGATGAGGACCGGCGCGTCGCCAGTGACAGCCTGCGCTCGCAGATCGAGATACTGCGTTCCCATCCATCAGTGTTCGTCTGGGCCAACGGCAGCGACGGTCGGCCTCCCGAGGATCTCCGCACCGCGTACCGAACGATCATCGACGATCTGCATTGGCAGAACGCGACCGTCGACACGGTGTCCGCGTTCGCCCGCGGCCCGGACGGCAAGCCACTGTGGGACGGCATCCAGATGTCCGGCCCCTACACCTGGCGGCCGCCGTCGTACTGGTTCAGTGGTCGCTACGGCGCGGCCCGCGGATCCTCGGCCGAACAGGGCGATAACGAACACATCCCGCCCTATGCCAGCCTGCGGCGCTTCATTCCGCCGGACAGGATGTGGCCGATCAACGACACCTGGTCCTTCCACGCCGGGGCGGCACCGCAGAACTCGACCCTGAGCAACGTCCGCCGGGTGATCGACCGGCGGTACGGATTCTCCACCGGTGCCCAGATGTTCGCCGACAAAGCCCAACTCGCGCACTACGAAGCCACCCGCGCACAGTTCGAATCGTTCGCCGCCAACGGTTGGGATGGCCACAAGATGACCATCTACTGGATGCTCAACAGCCACTGGCCGTCGTTTTTCGGAAACATCTTCGACTACTACCTTCGGCCCGGCGGCGCATACTTCGGCGCGAAGCACGGACTACGACCGCTGTCGGTGGTGTTCGACTCCTACGCAGGCGGCGATCACCGGCAGGCCAGGGTCACCGTGGTCAATCAGAGCCCGAATGCCAAGCAGGACTTGCGGGTTCGGGTCCGCACCTACGACCTGTCGGGCAAACTGCGCGATGATCGTGCTGCCGACGGTATCGCCGTCGCCTCGAACGGCACCGCGCCCGCGATGACACTGCCCCCCGGCCCGGCGGATTCCCGGGTGTTCTTCGTGCGCTGCGAACTGTTCGATGCCGGCGGCGGCGTGCTGGCCGAGAATGTCTACTGGCAGTCGCAGGTGCCCGATGACGTCGGCCCGCCGGCCAATGACACCGCTTTCGACTCCCGCCAGATCCGTTGGGCGGATATGACGCCGCTGAACACCATGGCAAAACCCGCACTGGACGTCAGCGCCAGCCATGACGGCACCGGGGGTACCGGTGTCCGGATCACGCTGCGCAATCCGACCGCGCGAATCGCCTTCTTCGAGCGGGCTGAACTTCTCACCACAGCTGATGGTGACGAGATCCTGCCGATTTCCTACGACGACAACTATGTCACCGTTTTTCCCGGCGAGACCGTTGAGATCACCGGACGCGTTCCGGAGGGAGGTCCGGAACCGGCCTGGGTTCGCGTCACCGGCTACGGCAGCGCGCCCGTGGTCGTTCCGGTGCGTTGACACGCGGGACCGCGATCCGCACGGCCCGGTCCCGGTGGCCTAGATTCGGAGCGGGGACCCACGGGCCGAAAGGGACACAACACAGTGTTTGAGCATGCCCTCGTGGTGGCTGCTGCTCTGGCGGGCGCGGTGTTCACCGCAATCGGGATCGTCGTGCGCCAGCGGGCCACCATGGACGTACCGGCCGAGCACGGTATGAGCCTGGTAATGCTGAACACCCTGCTGCGGCGGCCCCGGTGGTGGGCCGGCACCGGTGCCGCGGTGACCGGCTACGCCTTCTATGCGGTGGCCCTGGCCAAGGGCTCGCTACTGCTGGTGGCGCCACTGCTGGTGGCCGCGCTGTTGTTCGCGCTGCCACTGAGTGCGTGGCTATCGCACCGCCGGGTCAGCCGTGCGGAGTGGGCATGGGCGTTGTTGCTCACCCTTGCCCTGGCGGTGTTCGTGGCACTGGCGAGGACCGCGCCCGGTGACTACGAGGGTTCGGAACTTCCCGCGGTGGCGGTGGCCGGGCTGAGTTTCGCTCTGGTGGGATGTTGCCTGCTGGCCGCGGCGCGATTCTCCGACTGGCGTCGGGCCATCCTGCTGGCACTGGCCGTTGGCGTTCTCTTCGGTGTGGTGGCAGTTCTGACCAAGATCGAGATGAACCTGCTGACCGAGGATGGTGTCATGCGGGTGCTGCGCTCGCCGGTGACGTACGCGCTGATCGCGACCGCCGTCGCCGCGACCCTGCTGCAGCAGTCCGCCTTTCACGCCGGTTCCCTGAAGGCCTCCGTCCCGGCGATGCTGGTCCTGGAACCCCTGGTCGCGGTGCTGTTGGGTCAGGTGATCCTCGGTGAGCACCTCACCGTGGGCACACCGAGTGCGGTGGCGCTCGCCATCGCCACCGGTGCCATGGCTGTGGCGACCGTCGCACTGGGGCGCGATGAGGGTGCCTTCGAAGACGAACTCGAGGCCGCTGCTGCACGACGGCTGGAGCCGTAACTGCACGCCCACGCGTCGGGCGCATGATGGTGGGGTGACGCTGTCATCGGATCCCCTGGCTCAGATCGAGGCCGGCCCGGGTGGGCCCGAGGTCGGCGCCTTCTTCGATCTTGACGGCACCCTGATAGCCGGCTTCACCGCGACCGCGCACGCCAGTGACCGACTCCGCACCGGAAAGGCGCGGATCGGTGAGGTGCTGGGCGTCATCGAAGCCTCGGTGCGCTACAAACTGGGTCGCATGCAGTTCGAACGACTGCTGGTGCGGGCCGCAACCTATCTGCGCGACGAGTCACTGACCGAACTCAGTGCAGTCGCCGACCGGGTCTACACCGAGCACGTGGCACACAAGGTCTACCCGCTGATGCGCGAGATAGTCAGCGCACACCAGAAGCGCGGCCACACCGTCGTTCTGAGTTCCTCGGCGTTGACCATCCACGCCGAACCCGTTGCCCGCGCGCTGGGTATCACCGATGTGGTGTGCAACACCTTCGAACTGGGTGCGAACGGACTTCTGACCGGACGAGTGAATACGCCGATCGTGTGGGGCCGACAGAAAGCCGCTGCGGTACAACGACTTTGCGCCGAGCGCGGTGTCGAACTCACCCGGAGTTACTTCTATGCCGATGGCAACGAGGACGCCGCACTGATGAAACTGGTGGGCAATCCGAGACCGGTCAATCCCCGGCCGGGACTGGCCGCTCTGGCACAGACGAACGATTGGCCGGTACTGCAGGTCGCAGTGTCGGGGCACTCGGGTCCGGCCAACGCACTGGGCCACCTGCCGGGGCTGGCCAAGGCTGCGGGTGGTGCGGCGGTGCGAGCGGTTGCGCGGCGCGGAAAACCCGCGCCACCCCGGACGGATCAGGGATGGTAGCCGGGCACCAGGGTCGCACCGGGATACCAGCCGTACCCGCCGTTCACATACAGCGACAGGCACTGTGCTCGGAGAGCATCGCTACCGATATTGCAGTTGAGCAGCGCGGTCTGATCTGGTGCCGATCCATTTACCCGGGACGGGCGCGACGGTATGGCGCAGTTATCGACGTAGGGATTCAGCGGGAACACCCCGTTGTAGCAGGGGGCGTTCGGCTGATCCGGCACTGCCGACGCCACCGGCGCCGCGGCGAGAATCGTCGTGGCCAGCGCGGCGCCGCCGAGTGCCGCCAGGGCTGACTCGCGGACAATCCCCATACTGAACACCCCTTCATCCCCCACGCACTACGGTGAGCGCACGTCCAACGGTACTCCTGAGGCGAGGGCGGATGAGTATCCCAATTCTGACGGCCTGCGCAGGATTCCTGCTCGCTGTCCTCTGGATGGACCTGATGTTCGACACCCAGGCCGGATTACGCGGCGCTGACCCCGATGAATCGGACGTAGCGTCCATCGCCGCCTACTACCAACGGGCGACCACCACCTCCCAACCCATGGGAACCCTGATCGCGGTCGTGATGGGTGTGCTGCTGGTCTGCCTCGGCATCGAAGCATGGCGCGGCGGGCGCCCGAACTTGGTCCTCATCGCCTCGGCAGTGCTGGCCGGCGGTCCGATCCTGGTGGCGCTGTTGCGCACCGTGCCGAGTGCGGTCCGGTTGGGCCGATGTTCCGATACCCCTGCTGAGCAATCGCGCCTCGCCCGCGCGATATACCGCGACCACCTGGTGTGCTTCGCGGGCATGGCGCTATTTCTGCTGCTGTGGCTCACCGTGGTAGTAAGGTCATAACAAACTAGAACACGTTTCAGTTGGTCCCCGTCACCCCAGGAGCCGGTCATGCACACCTCCCTTTGCGACGAACTCGGTATCGAGTTCCCGATTTTCGCCTTCACTCATTGTCGCGACGTCGTCGTAGCCGTCAGCAAAGCCGGCGGGTACGGAGTTCTGGGCGCCGTGGGATACACCCCCGAACAGCTGGAGATCGAACTGAACTGGATCGATGAGCGCATCGGCGACCACCCCTACGGCGTCGACATCGTGATCCCCAACAAGTACGAGGGCATGGATTCCGACCTTGACCCCGAAACGCTCACCAAGATGCTCCAGGACATGGTGCCCCAGCAGCACCTCGACTTCGCCAAGAAGATCCTCGCCGACCACGGTGTGCCCACCGCGGATGCGGACTCCAACGCGCTGCAACTGCTCGGCTGGACCGAGGCGACGGCCACCCCGCAGGTCGAGGTCGCACTGCGGCACCCCAAGGTCACCATGATCGCCAACGCCCTCGGTACCCCGCCGGTGGAGATGATCAAGCGCATTCACGAGTCCGGCCGTAAGGTCGCCGCGCTGTGCGGTTCACCCGCCCAGGCGCTCAAGCATGCGCAGGCCGACGTCGACATCATCATCGCTCAGGGCGGCGAGGGCGGCGGACATTGCGGCGAGGTGGGCTCGATCGTGTTGTGGCCGCAGGTGGTCAAGGCGGTGGCGCCACGTCCGGTGCTGGCCGCCGGCGGGATCGGCAGCGGCTACCAGATTGCGGCGGCGCTGGCACTGGGCTGTGCGGGCAGTTGGTCGGGTTCGCAGTGGCTGATGGTCGAGGAGGCCGAGAACACCCCGGTACAGCAGGCTGCCTACGTCAAGGCCAGTAGCCGCGACACCGTCCGCAGCCGGTCCTTCACCGGCAAGCCGTGCCGGATGTTGCGCAACGACTGGACCGATGCCTGGCAGAAGGCCGGGAACCCCGAACCGCTGGGAATGCCGTTGCAGTACATGGTGTCCGGCATGGCGGTATCCGCCACCAACAAGTACCCGAACGAGACCGTCGACGTCGCATTCAATCCGGTGGGCCAGGTCGTCGGCCAGTTCACCCGGGTGGAGAAGACGGCCGCGGTGATCGAGCGGTGGGTTGAGGAGTACCTGGAGTCCAGCACTCGACTTAACGACCTCAACGAGGCCGCCGCGGCGGTGTAGCAGGCAGGCTTCCCGGCCGGGCAGAACCTACTCGGCCGGGAAGAAGTAGCCTCCGTTGCCCCAGTCGCCTGCCTTCTGGTAGCCCGACTGCCAGCCCAGCGATCCACGGCACAACATCGGGAAGCCCTCCGGGGACTGGGCGGCGGCCTGCGGGCCCGGGCATGGCGCCCCCGGTGTCTGCACTCCGTACAGCTTCGGTGAGATCACCCAGAAACCGGTGCCCTCCGGCGGCCGGTACAGGCCCACGTAGGACTGATTCTCGATGAAGTGGCAGGCCATCGCCTGACCGTCGCGGCCCCGGCCGAAGATGAACCTGTCCCACTGGTAGCAGGGTGCGCTCAGGTTTGCGCCGTAGGTGATTCCCGGTACGTCCCCGGCATAGGGGCCGTCGGCCGACGCTACGGGCGTGAGGGAGAGCGCGCTGCCGACAACAGCAGCTGCAGTGGCGAGTCCGCGGAACATACCGCAGAGCCTAACCGGTCGGCGCCCCGCGGCTCCGCGAAACGACCGGATCCGGGCATGTCGATGGTGGTGGCCGCATCCGCATCGGCTGCGCGGATATCGGCAACCGATCCGGAAAACGCCGCCGTGGCACCGCCACAATCACCGCGTGAGGTGGTTCGCTTGAAGACGCCGGTGAAGGGAGCCTGAATGTGGTGTCGTGAATATTCCGGAAGCCCCGGATTGGCGGCCGCCGCCGTGGGTGCCGTGGCCGTGGGTGTCGCGATCGCTGTGGCATCGCCTGCCCTGCTGCCCGAAGCATCGGCGGCCCCGGCCGGGCCGACCAGTGACGAGCTTGGGTACGTGGGCTCCGCGGCCCGATGCGATGACACCCAGACGCTGATGGCCTACGGCCGCACCGCGCGCGCCCTGGTGGTGATCTGCGTCGACCCCGACGGCCAACTGGAGTACCGCGGAGTCAGGATCAGCGATCAGGCGGCGCTGTCAATGGCGGCCGCACGCGCCTCCAGTGGGACGATCATCGCCACCAACGACGGTGTGACCTACGTCGTGTCGCCGACGATGTTGCTGGTCTCCGAGGGCGATACCGTGCTGTACCGCGACTCGTGGGCGGACTTCCACCAGCCTCGCTTCTCCGCGGGGTCCACGAACACCACACCGACCACCACGCCGACGTCGTCAACGACACCGACACCGTCGTCAACAACGACGGCAACGTCGTCAACCACACCGACCGTGAGCACCACGACGGTCACTCCGACCCCGAAGTCCGGCGGCTGACCGGTTCGCCGTTTTTCCCAAAGCCGCCCACGGCGTGCCCGGTTGCCGTGTAGTCATGGATGTTGCCGTGTAGTCGACGAATTCACCCGCGAACACCTGGAGGTGCACCCCCCATGCCCAGTCCCAACCTGCCACCGGGTTTTGACTTCACCGATCCCGACATCCACGCCGAGCGACTGCCCGTCGAAGAACTTGCCGAACTGCGCAAGACCGCGCCGATCTGGTGGAACGAGCAGCCGCAGGACTTCGGGTTCGAGGACGGCGGCTACTGGGTGGTCACCAAACTCAAAGACGTCAAAGAGATCTCGCGGCGCAGTGACGTGTTCTCCAGTCAGGAGAAAACGGCGATCCCGCGCTACCGGGACGGCACGTTCGCCGAGCAGGTCGATCGGGGCAAATTCGTTCTGCTCAACATGGACGCCCCGCATCACACGCATCTGCGCAAAATTATCTCGCGGGCGTTCACGCCGCGGGCTATCGAGGTGCTTCGTGCGGACCTGGCCCGCCGCGCCGCCGAGATTGCCCGGGAGGCGGCCGCGAGCGGCTCCGGGGACTTCGTCGAACAGGTCTCAGCCGAGTTGCCACTGCAGGCGATCGCCGGCCTGATGGGTGTGCCCCAGGAGGAACGCAAGAAACTCTTCGACTGGTCCAACCAGATGGTCGGCGACGTCGACCCCGAGTTCGAGTCCAACGATGCGATGGCTGCGTCCATCGAGTTGATCATGTACGCCATGCAGATGGCCGCCGACCGCAACGCGAACCCGCGCGATGATCTGGTCACCAAGTTGGTGCAGGCCGATGTGGAGGGGGACAAGCTCTCCGATGACGAGTTCGGATTCTTCGTCATTCTGTTGGCGGTGGCGGGCAATGAAACAACGCGCAATTCGATCACCCACGGCATGCACGCCTTCACAGAGTTTCCCGAGCAGTGGCAGCTGTACAAGAAACTGCGGCCTGCCACCGCTGTCGACGAGATCGTCCGCTGGGCCACGCCGGTCACATCATTTCAGCGAACTGCTTTGTGCGACACCGAACTTAGCGGCGTCACGATCAAAAAAGGTCAGCGCGTGATGATGGTCTACCGGTCAGCGAACTTCGACGAGGAGGTGTTCGAGGACCCCTTCGCCTTCAACATCCTGCGCGACCCCAACCCGCACGTCGGGTTCGGTGGTACCGGCGCGCACTACTGCATCGGCGCCAACCTGGCCAGGATGACCATCGATCTGATGTTCAACGCGATCGCCGATGCCATGCCCGACCTGACCGCTCTGAGCAAGCCTGATCGACTGCGGTCGGGCTGGCTCAACGGGATCAAGCACTGGAACGTCGACTACACCGGCGCTGGGGCCGACCGCGCCGGGTAGACCGGCGCGGCGTCGCCTTGCTCAGCCGTTGATGATGACCGGGTCGCCGATGCCGACCTGGTT
>JBAXIR010000120.1:0-8239 GCA_037138275.1 Mycobacteriaceae bacterium
GGCCCAGACGAGACGGTGATCGACCTGCAAGCGATCGCCGAGACCCATCCCGGGGCCGAGTTCCACCCCGGCGAGCTCCACGCGAGTCCGGACGGGACAGTGCTGGCCTGGTCGTACGACGTGGTCGGCGACGAACGATATCGCCTGAGGTTCCGGGATCTGCGCACCGGAACCGACCTGTCGGAAGTGATCGAGGCGACCATCCCCACGGGCGGCTGGAGCGCCGACGGGACAACGTATCTGTACCTGCGCACCGACTCCGTCAATCGACCACACCAGGTATGGGCGCACCTACTGGGCACCGACCCCGCGGCGGACAGACTGGTATTCACCGAGCCCGACGAGCGGTTCGATGTCCGCATCGACGTCACCCGCTCGGGGGCGTGGTTCGTGATCACCGCGTGGTCGCGTAACACCTCCGAGGTCCATCTGCTGTCGACCGCGAACCCCACCGCCCCACCCATACTGGTCCGGCCGCGCGAACATCTCGTCGAGTACAGCGTGGAACACGCGCCCGGACCCAGCGATCGATTCCTCATCGTCACCAACCTCAATGCCGAATCATTCCGGATCGCCACCGCACCGGTCGACGCACCGGGCGACTGGAGCGACTACGTGTCCGAGGATCCGGCGACGCGCATCAACCGCGCGGATGCCTTCGGTTCGGCGGTCGTCGTCTCGGCCAGACGCGATGGGGTCGGCATGGTGACAGTTCGGCCGTACAACGCTGAGGCTTATGACATTTGGCCGGACGTTCCCGGCGGCCTGGTGACATTGGGTCGCAACGAGGTATTCGATGCCGACTTCGTAACTGTGATCCAGCAATCGTTCATCAAGCCCACCCGACACGAAGACGTCGATATCGCGTCAGGTTCACGCAGTCTGCGCCACATAGAGCAGATCGTCGGGCTGGACTCGGATGCGTACACCCAGGAACGGCATCTGGCCCCAGCGCCAGACGGAACGAAGGTGCCCGTTGTCGTCGTGCGGCGGCACGGTGTCGAACTCGACGGTGCCGCACCACTGTTCCTCTACGGCTACGGCTCCTACGAAGTGTGCACCGACCCCGACTTCGGCTACGACTGGTGGCGTTCACTGCCCTCGCTGCTGGACCGTGGCGTGGTGTGCGCATTCGGCCAGCCCCGCGGTGGTGGCGAGATGGGCCGACACTGGTGGCTGGACGGACATCTACGGACCAAGCCCAATACTTTCGATGATCAGGCTGCTGTCGCCGACTTCCTGGCCGAAGGTCTCATTGACGGCGCCAGGATCGTGACTCGCGGATTGTCCGCGGGTGGCTTACTGCAGGGCGCGCTGTACTCCCGGCGGCCCGAACGTTTCGCCGGAGTTGTCGCCGAAGTGCCCTTCGTCGACGTGGTTACGTCGATGCTGAATCCATCACTGCCGCTGACCATTCCGGAATGGGAGGAATGGGGTAACCCCGCCGACCCTGATGACTACGCCGTGTTGATGTCGTATTCGCCGGTCGACAATCCGCCTGCCGTCCAGTCGCGGCCGCCGCTGCTCGTCACCGGTGCCGTGCACGACACCAGGGTTCTGGTCCGGGAGCCGGCGAAGTGGGTCGCGACACTTCGAGCCGGCGATCCGGACCGCGGCATCGGCGTGGATCTCAGATCGCCGGTATCGCGGCGCACAATTCTCTTTCGCGCGGAGACCGGTTCGGGCGCGCATGCGGGACCGGTCGGGCGCTATTCCCAACTCCACTATGAGGCCGAGATTTACGCCTGGGTACTGACCTGTTTCGGAGGTGACTACACATTCGGCCGACCGCGGCCACCAGGCTGACAGGCGCTACCGTCTGCGCTGACGTGCGATCTCGGCGAGTACGACACCGGCGGCAACGGAGGCATTGAGCGACTCCGTCGGACCGGCCATCGGAATCGACACCACCGCATCGCAGTTCTGGCGCACCAGCCGCGACAGACCTTTGCCCTCCGAACCGACGACCAACACCATCGGCTCGGCGGCGTCGAATTCATCAATCGTGGTGTCACCGTCGGCGTCGAGTCCGACGACCCGAATACCAGCCGCGGACCACTGATTGAGCGTGCGATTGAGGTTGGTGGCCCGGGCAACCGGAACCCGCGCCGCTGCACCCGCACTGGTGCGCCAGGCCACCGCGGTCACCGACGCCGACCTGCGCTGCGGGATCAGGACACCGTGCCCGGCGAAGGCCGCAACTGAACGAATGATGGCGCCGAGATTGCGCGGATCGGAGATGTTGTCCAGCGCAACCAGCAGTGCCGGTTGGACATCGCTGGTGGCTGAGGCCAGCAGATCGTCGGGGTGTGCATACCCGTACGGCGGAACCTGCAGGGCGACGCCCTGGTGTAGGCCGTTGGAACTCATCCGATCGAGATCGTGGCGAGGCACCTCGAGGATTGGGATGCCCCGATCAGCAGCCAGCGTCACCGATTCGGTGAGCCGCTCGTCGGCTTCGGCACCGAGTGCGACGTAGAGCGCACCGGCGGGCGCGTTGGCTCGAAGACACTCCAGCACCGGATTTCGGCCGAGCACCATCTCGGTTTCGTCGGTCGGCTTGTTGTAGGTCTTGCGGGCCTGTTGGGCGGCGCGTTTTGCCGCGGGGTGATGGGGCCGCTGTTTGGCGGGCGGGGTGGCGCCACGACCTTCGAGTCCGCGTCTGCGCACCCCGCCGGAGCCCACTGTCGGGCCCTTCTTGGTGCCCTCCTTTCGGATTGCACCGCGCCGTTTTGAATTGCCCGCCATCGTTATGTGGCCTCTCCGTCAGCCAGCGCCCACCGCGGACCGTCGGCGGTGTCGGTGACGTCGATTCCGGCTGCCTTGAGCCGGTCTCGAATCTCATCTGCGCCTGCCCAGTCACGATCGCGACGAGCGTCATCGCGACGCGTCAACTCTGCGGCGACCAGAACATCGACTGCGGCCAGTGCGGCGGCGGTCTCATCCCGGGTCTCCCATCGTGGATCGAGCGGATCGCAGCCCAAAATCGCTGTCATGGAACGTATTTCGCCGGCCTTGGCCAGTGCGGTGGCGTGATCGCCTGCCTCGAGCGCGCGGTTGCCTTCGGCGCGAGCGGAATGTACTTCGGCCAGCGCTGCCGGAACCGCAAGATCGTCGTCGAGTGCAGCGGCGAACTTCGCCGTCGGGGTCGTCGGCGACACCGCACCCACCCGTGTTCGGACCCGGTGCAGGAATTCCTCGATTCCGGTGTAAGCCTTGGCCGCGTCCTGCAACGCCGTCTCAGAGAACTCAAGCATCGAACGGTAGTGGGCGCTGCCCAGGTAGTAGCGCAGCTCTGCGGGTCTAACCCGTTGCAGCACAGCAGGAACCGCCAGCACATTACCCAGCGACTTACTCATCTTCTCACCGCCCATGGTGACCCAGCCGTTGTGCAGCCAGAAGTTGGCGAAGCCGTCTCCGGCAGCACGCGCCTGCGCAATCTCGTTCTCGTGGTGCGGGAACACCAGATCCAAGCCGCCGCAGTGGATATCGAACTCCGCACCCAGATACTCGTGTGCCATGGCGACGCACTCGGAGTGCCACCCTGGTCGACCGCGGCCCCAGGGCGTCGGCCAGGACGGCTCGCCGGGCTTGGCGCCCTTCCAGACAGTGAAGTCACGCTGATCACGTTTCCCGGTACCGGCACCCTCGCCCTGATGCACATCGTCAATCCGATGGCCGGAGAGCTTTCCATATTCACCCACACTGAGCACGTCGAAATAGACGTCGCCGCCACCGGCGTATGCGTGGCCGGTGTCGATCAGGCGCTCGATGAGTTCGACGATCTGGGTGATATGTCCGGTGGCACGCGGTTCCGCCGACGGCGGGAGCACTCCCAGTGCGTCATAGGCCGATGCGAAGGCCCGCTCGTGGGTAGCCGCCCACTCCCACCACGGTCGGCCGGCCTCGGCTGCCTTGATGAGGATCTTGTCGTCGATATCGGTGACGTTGCGGATGAACGCAACATCGAAGCCTTTGGCAAGTAGCCAGCGTCGCAGCACGTCGAAGGCGACCCCGCTGCGAACGTGCCCGATGTGCGGAAGTCCCTGAACGGTGGCGCCACACAGATAGATCGACGCATGACCGGGCCGCAACGGGACGAAGTCGCGAACGGCACCGGTGTAGGTGTCGTGCAGGCGCAGGCCTGCGGCTCCGGTGGTCACGACGTGGCAGCTTACCGGGAAGCCGAGATGACCAAAGCGGTCGCGATTGCGGCCATGCCCTCGCCACGCCCAGTCAGTCCGAGGCCGTCGGTGGTGGTGGCTGAGACCGACACCGGCGCGCCGAGCAGATCGGTGAGCAGCTGTTGAGCCTCATCCCGGCGCGGTCCGACCCTCGGACGGTTGGCGATCACCTGAACGGCGGCATTGCCGACCGAGAATTCACTCCGAATGAGCAAATCGCGGACGTGGGTAAGCATCTGGGCTCCGGTGACACCGCGCCACTGCGGTTGGTCGACGCCGAACACGCCGCCCAGATCACCGAGGCCCGCTGCTGAGAGCAGCGCATCGCACAACGCGTGAATCGCCACGTCGCCGTCGGAATGCCCGGAGCATCCGTCGGCGCCGTCGAACAGCAGTCCCAGCAGCCAGCACGGACGGCCTATCTCAATGGGGTGCACATCGGTCCCGAGCCCGATCCTCGGCAGCGGCAGGCTCATGAGTTCAACACCGCCTGCGCCAAACGGAGATCCAGCGCGGTGGTGATCTTGAAGGCAAGTGCGTCACCGGCCACCGTGTGCACCGGGACGCCCAGGTTCTCCACCATCGACGCGTCATCGGTGACGGTGAGTCCGCCGGACTGCTGATAGGCCCGGCGTAACAACGCGGCCTCGAACCCCTGTGGCGTCTGTACCGCGCGCAGGCCGGCACGTTCGGGTGTGCCGAGTACGACGCCGTTGGCGTCGACAGCCTTGATCGTGTCCACGACGGGCAGCACCGGGATGACTGCCCGCATTCCGTCCCGCAGTGCGGCCACCACCCGCTGGATCTGGTTTAGCGGGGTAAAGGGCCGAGCGGCGTCGTGCACGAGAATGAACTCGGCATCGCCGACCGCGGCCAGCGCACATCTGACGCTGTCGTCGCGTTCGGCACCACCGGTGACCACGGTTACGAGGCCACCGTTTGTACCGGCACCAAGCATGCCGACGGTCTCCGCGACCCGTTCAGCGGGCGTAGCGATCACGACCCGGTCGATCACACCGGAGGCGAGCAAACCGGCGACGGCGTGCTCCAGCATTGTCTTCGCACCCAGTTCGACGAACGCTTTGGGCACGCCCACCCCGAGTCGCTCTCCGGCGCCGGCGGCTGTGACGATCGCGACCGTGTCGGACACCGATGCCCTCAGGTCAGTCAGGAAGCGGTGGCCAGCGCCTCATCGAGGATCGTCATGGCCTTCGCATCGTCGGTGTTCTCGGCCAGTGCCAACTCGCCAACGAGGATCTGCCGGGCCTTGGCCAGCATTCGCTTCTCGCCGGCCGACAGGCCCCGTTCCTGATCCCGGCGCCATAGGTCGCGAACGACCTCGGCGACCTTGTTCACGTCGCCGGATGCCAGCTTCTCCAGATTGGCCTTGTAGCGGCGTGACCAGTTAGTGGGCTCTTCAGTGTGCGGAGCACGCAGCACCTGGAAGACCTTGTCGAGTCCTTCCCGGCCGACAACGTCACGCACACCGACATACTCCGCGTTGTCCGCAGGTACCCGAACGGTCAGATCACCCTGAGCGACCTTCAAGACGAGGTATTCCCTCTGCTCGCCTTTAATGGTCCGGGTTTCGATCGCCTCGATCAATGCAGCACCGTGGTGTGGGTAGACAACGGTGTCTCCGACCTTGAAATTCATCAGATTCGAGCCCCTTTCACATCCCAATGTTAGCACGGCACCGAAGTGCATGTTGCACAACGGTGCAGGTCAGGGGCACCATCGGCGAATACCGGGGGTTGACAGGGCGAGAAATCCGTGCAAGGCGGCACCCCAGCAACGCCTTTAGGGCTGCGCCAGGGCCCAACAAGACCGCGTCTACCGCCGGGTTGCGCCACCTACTACTGTGCATAGTCGAACCGTGCCCACCCTCATCGTGCCGGACGTACTCCCCAAGCAGGAGGCTGCTGTGAACCGTTCCAAGAACCGCTTCTGCGCCACCGCCGCGGGCCTGGCGGCGGGTGCCATGATCCTCACCGGATGCAGTGCCGGGCAAATCTCCCAGACCGCCAGCCAGGCAGCCGCCGTGAACGGCAACTCTGCCAACGCAAAGAACATCGCACTGCGCAACGTTCACCTGCTGGCGATGCAGAGCAGCGACTACCTGCAACCGGGACGGACGGTCCCACTGCTGTTCGTCGCCGCCAACAACTCGCCCGACGTCAACGACAAACTGCTGGGAATCACCTCCGATGTCGGCGCGGTGGCCATGACCGGTGAATCAGTCATTCCGGCGGGTGCCGCGCTCGTGGTCGCCGCGGCCGGCGGGCAGGCCGAGGCGATGGGTAGCGCGGCGCCGGCGGCAGCGGAAGTCATGCTCGACACGCCAATCACCAACGGTCTCGCCTACAACTTCACCTTCAGCTTCGAACATGCCGGGAAGGTCACCGTCGCGGTGCCCATCTCCGCCGGCGACTGACCCAGGCAATAGCCCGGCGTTCGACCCACGGCCGCGCATCCGCGGAACTGTCACACCCGAGCACTAGCGTCAGCGTCGTGGCTAAAACTCGCGCGCAGTACCGCTGCTCAGAATGCCGCCACATGGCCGCGAAATGGGTGGGTCGCTGTCCTGAGTGCGGCACGTGGGGCACGGTTGACGAGGTCGTGGTTTCCGCAATCCTCGGCGGCACCGGAGGGCGCAGCACGGTTCCGTCTACTCCGGCCGTTCCACTGAGTTCCATCGATCCTGATCGCACCCGGCACTTTCCCACCGGCGTAAGCGAACTCGACCGCGTACTCGGCGGTGGCGTGGTGCCCGGTTCGGTGTGTCTGCTGGCCGGTGATCCGGGCGTCGGCAAGTCGACCCTGCTGCTCGAGGTGGCCCATCGGTGGGCGCAGGCCGGGCGGCGCGCACTGTACGTCTCAGGCGAGGAGTCGGCGGGCCAGATTCGGATGCGCGCCGAGCGCACCGGCAGCACTCATGACGAGGTCTACCTGACTGCGGAGTCTGACCTCCAGACGGTGCTCGGCCACATTGACCAGGTGAGCCCGAGCCTGGTGGTCGTCGACTCGATTCAGACCATGAGCGCAGGAGACACCGACGGAGTGGTCGGCGGCGTAACGCAGGTCAGGGCTGTCACCGCGGCTCTCACCGCAGCTGCTAAGTCAAGCGGCGTCGCAATGGTCCTCGTTGGGCACGTCACCAAGGACGGCGCGATAGCCGGCCCGCGTTCGCTGGAACATCTGGTGGATGTGGTGTTGCACTTCGAGGGTGACCGCAACACGGCACTCCGGATGGTCCGCGGAGTCAAGAACCGGTTCGGGGCGGCTGACGAAGTCGGCTGTTTTCTTCTGCAGGACAATGGAATCCACGGTGTTGCAGACCCGTCGGGGTTGTTCCTGGACCAACGACCCGAGCCGGTACCCGGCACCGCGGTCACAGTGACGCTGGATGGTAAGCGGCCATTGATCGGTGAGATCCAGTCGCTGTTGGCCCGACCGGCCAACCCGGGGGCACCTCGGCGCGCCGCCGTCAGTGGCATCGACCAGGCACGCGTGGCGATGATCGTTGCCGTGCTCGAGAAGCGCGCCATGGTGCCGATCGGCGCGATGGACATCTACCTGTCAACAGTCGGCGGCATGCGACTGACCGACCCGTCCTCTGATCTCGCTGTCGCGATGGCGATGGCTTCTGCATTCACCAGCAGGCCACTGCCCGCCACCACCGTGGTGATCGGCGAAGTCGGCTTGGCCGGGGACCTGCGCAGGGTGACCGGGATGGATCGCCGACTGGCCGAAGCCGCCCGACTCGGCTTCACCACCGCACTGGTACCGGCCGATTGCGGACCCGCCCCGAAGGGACTGCGCACTCTTGAGTCCGCCACCATCGGCGCCGCATTGCGGGCCATGATGTCGCTTACCGAATCGCGACTGCGAGTGGTGCCGCCGCCGTCGATCGAAGAAACCTACGGCGACGGTTGGGTACCCGGCGGGCAATGATCCGTTGAGATGCCGTGTCGGCGTTGGCGATAGCGATCCGGCGCCGATTGTCCGAGCTTATAAACCGCCGAACTTATAAACCGCCGAACTTATAAACTGCC
>JBAXIR010000121.1:0-8042 GCA_037138275.1 Mycobacteriaceae bacterium
ACAACTGTGTCCTCAACAACCACGGTGTCCTCGAGGGCGCGGCGCAACTCGGCCGCCCGGGCGCGCGCGGCTTCGGCGCGGGCCTCCGCGGCGTCGGCTTCAGCGTCGGCTGCCCGGGCAAGCTCGTCGGGATCGCTGGTCGTCATTGCGCCTCTTCATGGCCGGTTGGAGTTCCGGAACGTCGTCGTGGTGGGCGGCAGCGACGCTATCACTGCCCCGGGGATTCTTTTCCGGACTGACGGACTACCGGGCTGTGGATATGCGACAGTAGAAATGTGCGATTGCCCGTAGTCCTAGCCGCTGCCCTGATGGCCGCCGGATTCGTGGCGCCCGCCCCCGCGCAGGCCGGTGAGTGCAACGACGCGTTCTGCACGCCCGGAATCACCGGCGGGGTGGTGCTGGGCGCGCCGTGCGGGGACACGTCGTTCTACGTGTTCGGAACGACGTCGTGGGGTCGGCTGGTGTTCTGTGGATCGCCACGGCGCTACGAACCGCGGTTCTGGCGCTCGCCGCCGATGATGGGCGTCAAGGAACTCAACTCCAGTTGCTCGGCCAACGAGAACGCCGTCGCCCAGGCCCCGGACGGCCTCTTCCTCACGTGTTCGTTTGAGAACAATCAGGCGATCTGGGTGCGCGGCGACGCCTGATCGGCTACCACTGCCGCAGTGAGCACCGGCAGTGGCTACCACTGCCGCAGTGAGCACAGCGCGCCCTTGGCTCCGGAGTTGGTACTCACCACCGTTCCATCCACGGCGAGTGTGCAGTGAAAGGTGGGCGGGTTCGGGGAGCGCCCACTGCTTGCCAGCACCATCGCCCAGTACTGCGGGTTGGCCAGCCGGACGTTGAGCACCCACGGCGTATCGGGGCCAAGATCGGCCTCCACGTTGGGACTGAACAGGTACGGATTATGGCTGTAGTCGGCGAAGTTGGCCGGTTCGAAGTCTCGGTAATAGATCTCGGAGTAGAAGGGCGCATCGGTGTAGACGGTGTAGGTGACGTCATGCAGGACGGGATCGTCGGCGACGGCCGGTACCGCGACTGCGCCGGCGCCGGCAACCGCAAGTGCGCACGAGGCACTGATCCTGATCAACCACATGATGGGAGAGTTTCGCACGACACCTGCGGCCGGGAAGCGGGTTTGGCCCGTCTAGGATCGGTGACTTCGACGTTCGGGAGGTGTGACGGTATGGATTCCGAGCGTGCGGACGTCGATTCCGTGGCGCCAAACGGTTCGGGTCGGGTGGACGTTCTGGCCGAATTGGCCCAGGCCGAGGCAGAGGAGGCCGACGCCCGCGAGCAGGCCCTGCTGGCCAAGGCCAGGGCTGATCGGCTGCGTAACCCAGGGTCCGCCGAGGACGAGCCTGCCGTGCCAGTGAATCGGCCCACCGTACGGCCCCGCCGGCCCCTGTGGTGGCGGGCCGCCGCGCTGGCCGTCTGCGCCCTGGTGATCGGCGGACTGCTGGCGCTGACCGGCATCATGCTCACCAAGCACAAGCAGGTCTCCGCGCAGCGCGATCACCTCCGCGAGGTGGTCGAGGCGGCCGACAGTGGCGTGGTGGCGCTGTTGTCCATCGACCACAGCCGCGCGCAGGCCGATGTGCAACGGGTGCTGGATCAGTCCATCGGCGCTTTCCGCGATGATTTCGCCAGTCGCGCAGCCGATTTCATCAAGACCGCACAGGACTCCAAGGCAGTCACCGTGGGTTCGATCACCGCGTCGGCGTTGGAGTCGGCAACGGCCGATTCGGCAATTGTGCTGCTGGCCGCCAGTTCTCAGGTGACCAATATCGGTGGTGCGCGTGGCGAACCCCGACCGTGGCGGATGAGCGTGACGATGAGCCGTGATGAGGATAAGTGGAAGATGTCGAATGTGGAGTTCGTGCCATGAGTACCGGCGAGCAACCGGATCCGGATCGCATTGTGATTGACGGTGACGTCGACCTCGACGCCGACGATAGTGCGGTCGAGTTCGTCGTGACTGAAGACGCCGACGGCGCCCCCGACGATTTCCCCGACGGTATCCCCGACGGGGACCAGACGCCGTTGCCGGCAGCGTCCGGACGCAGGTGGCGCCCGGCGGTGGTGCTGCCGTTGGCTCTGCTGCTGGCGTCCGCGGTGGCCGCGGGTTCGGTCTACTGGTTCCTCTACCGGGCCGACCGACTAACCGACGCCGCGTCCCAGCAGGAGGTGATCGCGGCTGCCCGGGAGGGCACCGAGGCGGTGCTGTCCTACTCCTCGGAGGACCTCGACAAGAGCCTGGCCGATGCCAAGTCACACCTGACGGGCGAATTCCTCGACCACTACAGCACGTTTACCGACGATGTGGTCCGGCCGGCCGTCACCCAGAAGGGTGTGAAGACCGAAGCCAACGTCGCGCGCGCCGCGGTGTCCGAGATGCACCCGAGCCAGGCCCAGGTGCTCGTCTTTGTCAATCAGGTGACCACCAGCAAGGATCGGCCGTCGCCGGCACTGGCGACCAGCGCCGTCATGGTGACCATGGTCAAATCCGGCGGACGCTGGCTCATTTCTGAGTTTAAACCGATCTGAGTTCACACCGATCTAGGAGGAACTCATGGCCGGAGTGATCGTCACCGGTGCCGCCTCCGGGATCGGCCGCGCCTGCGCCGAGACGCTGGCCGCCGAGGGCCGCCGGGTTGCACTGTGGGACATCGCAACTGACGTCGTCGCCGTCGCCGACTCACTCGGCATGCCCCACGCGGTGGTCGACGTGTGCGACGCCGCTGCGATGGCCACGGCCGTCGATGCCGCGGTGGCCGCACTCGATGGTGTGGACGGACTGGTTCACGCGGCCGGCCGGGTGATCCCCGAACCGGTGGGCGCCTACACCGAGGAATCGTGGGACGCCGTCCTGGACGTCAACCTGCGGGCGCAGGCCATGCTCGTCCAGATACTGCTGCCGCATCTGCTCGAGGCGGCCCGCGCCGGCGGGCAACCCGCCGTCGTCGGCATCTCCAGCATCGAGGGCTTGACCGCCAACCCGTTCATCCCGGCCTACTGCGCGTCCAAGGCCGGACTGCTCGGCCTGACCAGGTCGATGGCCGCCCAACTGGGTCCCGAGGGAATCCGGGTCAACGCCGTCTGCCCCGGCTTCATCCGAACGCCGATGCTGCAGATCGCTATCGATATCGACGAGGTTCGGCAGGGTTTCGAGCAGGCCGCCCCGCTGGGCCGACTGGGCCGTCCGCAGGAGGTGGCGGCGGCGGTGGTGTTCCTGATGTCGCCAGGAGCGTCGTTCATCACCGGCGCGCATCTCGTCGTCGACGGCGGAGTGACCAGTAGACACGCCTGAATTTCTCCACAGCTGAGGACTTACGTCTCTAACGTGCGTCGGCTGATCCAGTCAGAGTATGGGCTGTGCGCGCGGATTTTCCCGACCCCGAGACAGTTCGCGCAGTCCTCACCCAGTCGACCCGGGCGCCGTCGGTTCACAACACGCAACCCTGGCATTGGCGGGTGGGCCCGGACCGCCTGCACCTGTATACCGACGCCAGTCGGCATCTGTCGCGAGCCGACCCGGATCGCCGCGAGCAGATGCTCAGTTGCGGGGCCACCCTGCACCACTGCGCGGTCGGGTTTTCCGCCCTGGGCTGGCGGGCCAAGATTGAACGGCTGCCCGACCCGGCCGACGCGGACCACCTGGCCATCATCGAACTGGTTCGGCAGCCGCCGGGTGAACTCGACGTCATGCTGGCCGACGCGATCAGTCGGCGCCGCACGGATCGCCGCAACTACAGTTCGTGGCCGGTGCCGTGGGGAGACATCGCCCTGATGGGTGCGCGCGCCGCGCGGGTGGGGGTGATGTTGCGCCAACTCGACCTGACTCCCCGACTGCACGAGATCATCGCGGAGTCGGTATCCATCCACGCCGCCGACGCCGACTACATGGCCGAACTGCGGGCCTGGAGCGGGCGGTACGGGGCGGTCACGGGAGTTCCGGCCCGCAACGCTGTCGATCCTGATCTGTCCGCGTCGATCCCGGCCCGGGGGTTCGCCGGCCCCGCGCTGCGCCAGCCGGTGGAGAGCACCGCCGCGGAGGACAACGCGGTCATGGTGGCTCTGGGCACCGAGACCGATGACGACCTGGCCCGGCTGCGAGCCGGTGAGGCCACCAGCCTCGTGCTGCTGTCGGCTACCGCGATGGGCCTGGCCTCGTGCCCGGTCACCGAGCCGCTGGAGATCCTCCGGACTCGCGAAGCCATGCGCACCGATGTGTTCGGAAACAGCGGTTACCTACAGATGCTGGTGCGGTTCGGGTGGGCCCCGGTCAACGCCGATCCGCTGCCCGTTACGCCGCGCCGACCGCTGCCCGAGGTCGCCGACTGGCTCAACGATGGGGCGTTCGTCGTCGGCCCCGACATCATCGGGGGAGTCAGCCGAGCCTGCTGAGGAGTCTGTCGAGGAATTCCCGCACCTGATCCGGGTCGTTGAGGCTATACCGGGCAGCGGTTGCCCGGTCACCGTCCTCGGTATGGCGGACGACGATGCCGATCCCGTTGTGCAGGACGGAATCAAAGGCGTCCTCGTCGGTGAGATCATCCCCGATGAAGATCGGCATCGGCGGAACGCCGCCGGTCACCTTGTCGAGGATCCACTCCAGGGTCTTGCCCTTGTCCCAGTCCACATTCGGGCGAAGCTCGACGACTTTGCGTCCCGCCGACATCGTCAGGCCGCGGCACTCGCCGACGTCGCGCACCGCGGCGCGTACCGCCCCGGCGGCGTCCGGCGCTGCATTGCGGTAGTGCACGGCGACGGCATACCGCTTGTGTTCCACCGACACCCCGCTGATGTCAGCGAGTTGTTCCGTCAGTTCACCCGCCGCGCGCCGGAGCACGTCGATGGCTTGCGCGGCAGTCTCGTTGCTGTGATAGGTCCCATCGGGGGCGACCATCTCGAAGCCGTGACTGCCGGCGTACCACAGGCCAGCTATGCCGACCCTGGCTCTGATATCGGTCAGATCGCGCCCCGACAGCACCCCCACCGGGTAACGGGCAGCCAGCGCTCGCAGTGCTTCGGCCGCCCCGTCCACCAGGGTGGCCTGATCGGGTTGGTCGACGATCTTCGACAGCGTGCCGTCGAAGTCGAAGAACAGTGCCGGCCGGTGCGCACCCAGCACCCCGACCAGTTGGTCGAACGATGCGAGCGCGTCGGGCAGGGCGGACATCCGCCGGTCGATGTCCCGCACCGTGACTTCGGCCAGGTCGCCGACAACTGCGTCGGCCCCACGCGCGGCGAGTTCGGCGCGTGCGTCGCCGGTGCGATCCACACCGATGATCAGTCCGAAACCACCGGCGCGGGCGGCGGTGACACCGGCCTCGGAATCCTCCACGACGACCGCGCGTGCGGGCCGCACACCGAGTCGGCGTGCCGTCTCGATCAGCATTGCCGGATCAGGTTTGCCCGGCAGCGCAAGTTCCGCGGCCACGATACCGTCCACCCGAACGTCGAAAAGGTCTGCGATACCAGCTGATTCGAGCACCGCGGCGCAGTTGCGACTGGCGGTATAGACCGCGACGGCGACGCCTGCGTCGACCAATCGGCGTATTAGTGCGATCGTGGAGCCCACGACCGGTACCGGGTGCAGCGGGGCGGTGTCGGTGATCACCCCGTCGAGGTCGAACAGCACGGCATCGTGGTAACGCGGGTCGATCCGCACGGGTGCAGCGACATCCGCCATGGTTAACGACGATAGGCCTTCGGGCCGCGGGGCAGGTGACCAACGCCCCTTACCTCGGGCTGCGTTCGGATCTAGGCTCGGCTGACTATCACCGGAGAATGGAGCGAAATGGCAACCGCGGCAAGCACTCAACCGATCATTGTCGGTGTCGACGGGTCGCCGGTGTCGCAGGTGGCCGTTGACTGGGCCGCGCACGCTGCGGCCCTGCGGGGCGTGGCGTTGAAACTGGTCCACGTCCTCAACCCGCCGGTGGTGATGGCCTTCCCGGAGGTACCGATGCCGGCGGGATACCTGCAGTGGCAGGAGGAAGCGGGTCGCACGCTGCTCGCGACCGCCGTCAAGACGGCCGAGGAGGCTGCCCTGGCGGTCGGCGACGGGTCGCGACCCATCACGGTGACGACCGAGATGGTCTCCGGTTCCTCAGTTCCGGTACTGGCCGAGTTATCCGGTCGGGCTCAGCTGATCGTGGTGGGGTGCCGCGGCCGCGGCGCTTTGGCCCGCGGGTTGCTCGGATCCGTCAGTACGGGTGTGTTGCATCACGCCACCTGTCCGGTGGCCGTTGTTCATGACGAGGATCCGCTGATCCCGCATCCGTCGAAGGCACCGGTGGTGGTGGGAGTGGACGGTTCACCGGCATCCGAACGTGCCGTCGAGATCGCCTTTGAGGAAGCGTCATTCCGCGGGGTGGATTTGGTGGCCGTCCATGTCTGGAGCGATACCGGCATGTTGGAGTTCCCCGGTGTGGACTGGTCGGTGTTGCAGTCCGGCGCCGAGGAGACGTTGGCGGAGCGTCTAGCCGGATGGGGCGAGCGCTATCCGGACGTACTGGTGCGCCGCGTCGTCGTCGCCGACCGGCCGGCCCACCAACTACTCGAGCAGGCGCAGGCGGCTCAGCTTCTGGTGATCGGCAGTCACGGTCGCGGCGGTTTCGCCGGAATGGTGCTGGGGTCGGTGAGCACCGCGGTGGCCAACGCAGCCCGGATTCCGGTGGTTGTCGCGCGGTGATTACGCGTGGAACGTATTGACGGCGCGTCGGCGCGTTGCACCCCAGAGTCCGACCCCTATGCCGATGATCGCGCCGCCAAGGCCGATCACCCGCTGCGAGCGTTTCAGGTCATCATGGACACCCATGCCACCCAGCAGGTCGGCACCGTCGGCGCCGGCGGAGGCGAGGAACCAGCCGCGGGTGTCTCGCCCGCGCAGTGCGGCCGTCGCCAGCAGTCCACCGATCAGGGCGTCGCGGTAGCCCATGGAACGCAACAGCAGGCGCGCGGTCGGGGCAGGTTGGTCAGGATCTCCCCAGAGCCGGTTGGCCCGGACCGGGTCGACGAGAAACGAGACGCCCGACGCGAGACGGATGCCGCCGGCAATGAGTGCGGCACGGTCGACTGACATGGTTTTCAGCCTAACGCCGCGATCAGATCAGCGGAGCCGACCAGTGCAGGAGTGTTCCGCCACCCGGCGCCTCGGTGATGGTCAACGCTCCGTCGACCTCCTCGGCGCGGACGCGAAGATTGGTCAGCCCACTGGGCGTCACGTTCGACGGCATACCGCACCCGTCGTCGAGCACCTCGATGCTGAAGTCGTCCTCGACCCGCACGGTGACGGTGAGCGTGGTGGCGCCCGCGTGCCGTACCACATTGCTGACGGCTTCGCGCACCACCGCCTCGGCATGGTCGGCGAGTACCGGTTCCACCACTGATAGCGGCCCGATGAACTGCAGCGTCGTGCGAAGCCCCGATCCGGAGAACGCCGCGATCGCCTGTTCGAGTCGCTGACGCAGTCTGGTTGTTCCCTGCGATCCGTCCTGCAGGTCGAAGATCGTCGTTCGAATTTCCTGGATCACGGCCTGCAACTCATCCACGACGTCGTCCAGACGTGTTCGAACCTCCGGCGACCGGACAGTCTGGTTGGCGCCCTGCAGCGACAGGCCGGCGGCGAACAATCGCTGGATGACGTGGTCGTGAAGATCCCGCGCGATCCGATCGCGGTCTGCGACCACATCCAGTTCGCGCATCCGGCGCTGGGTGTTGGCCAACTGCCAGGCAAGTGTCGCCTGATCGGCGAATGCCGCCATCATGTCCAGTTGGCTGTCACCGAAGTGCGCCTCGCCCGCTCGACGCAGCAGCACCACCACGCCGGCAACGGCCTCGGTCGTTCGCAGCGGCAGCACCATTGCCGGGCCCGCGCCGGGAATCAGCTCCATACCCGTGAACTCCGGCAGCAGTCGAGGCGTGTGATCGGTCAGGACAGGCCCGAAGATACTGACCGGCAGAACGGTCAGTGCCGCGTCTGCGCCGCGTCTGGCCGAACCTGCCGACGCGACCACCACCAGTTCGTCCACCTC
>JBAXIR010000122.1:0-7988 GCA_037138275.1 Mycobacteriaceae bacterium
CCGGAGCGGGGGACTTCAGCGCCGCCCCCGCCGGAGCGGGGGACTTCAGCGCCGCCCCCGCCGGAGCGGGGGACGAAATGCCGCTGAATCTGTCCAACCGGGACCAGAACTCTGGCCATTTGTTTTACAACCGCCGACTGCGTTCGGCCATCACCCGATTCTCGGTACGGATGAAGCACGACGATCGCAAACAACAGGCGGCTCTCGCATTGTCAGTCGTTTTCGTGATGCTGGGCTGTGGCTGGATGGCTCTGTTGCATCTCGTTAAGCCGGCAGGCTTGGTGGGACAGTCCTCGATCGTCGGGAATCGGGACACCGGCGCGTTGTACGCGAAGATCGACGGTCGACTGCATCCGGCTCTGAATCTGATATCGGCGCGACTGGCGACCGGCACCTCCGCATCGCCGACCTGGGTCAAATCCGCCGAGATCGGGAGATACCCGACCGGCCCCATGATCGGCATCCCCGGTATCCCCGACGATCTGGCGATTTCCCCTAATCCGCTGTCGGCATGGGCGGTGTGCGACACCGCGCCCGCGCGGGGTCGCGCAAACGGGACAACAGTGACCGCCGTTGTCGGCGAGTTGGCCCGTGATGGTCGCGCCCAACCGATGGGGGAGGCCGCCGCAATTCTCGCGACCCACGGCCGGTCCACCTATCTGATCTGGAACGGCCAACGGATGCTGATCGACCCGGCCGACCGCGCGGTCACGTTTAACCTCGGACTGGATCCGGCCAGCACCGCGCCGATCGAAATGTCCAATGCGCTCTTCGATGCGATGCCCGCCATGGAACCACTCGTCGTACCCGCAATTCCGGAAGCCGGCACGCCGTCACGGTGGCTGTCGGGATCGGTTGTGGGACGGGTGCTGCGGGCCAAAGACGCCCAGGGATCGGTCAGCGGGTTCTACGTTCTGCTTCCCAACGGAGTCCAGCAGATCACCGCCTTCGTCGCGGACCTCCTGCGTACTGCCGACAGCCAGGGATTGGCGGAGCCTCAACTGATCTCACCAGACAGACTGGTCGACATCCCCCAGGTCGAAGTGCTCAATGTGGGCTTCTATCCAACCGGAAAGCTGAACTTCGTCGACACCGATGCCAATCCGGTGAGTTGCGTCGGCTGGAAGAAACTGACCACCGACAGACAGGCGACCATCGAAGTCTTCAGCGGCAGAGGGCTTCCCACTCCGCAGGCCTTTGACACGCACATCGTGCAGTTGGTGCGCGACAGCCGAGGCCCCGACTCCGTTGAAGCACAGCAGACGCTCATCCTGCCGGGCGCGGCGAACTTCGCGGTCTCCACCAGTGCTGCCATCACCGCCGACACCCGCGAGAGTCTGTTCTGGATCTCACCCCAAGGTGTCCGATACGGCCTGGACTGGGATCAGAACACGTTGCAGCCCTTGGGAATCGACCCCCGGAGTGCGGTTCAGGCTCCCTGGCCCCTCCTTCGTACCTTCGCCGCCGGGTCACCGATCAGTCGCTCGGGCGCACTGCTGGCCCGCGACACCATCGACCCGGGCGGCGCGATGGCCGTGGTGCCGGCATCCGGAGACACCAGAGCAGGAGGATAACGATGTCAAAGAAGGGCTTCGTCCGGGGCGCTCGCACATCGGCACCTGTGGTGCCGCCGGTACGTGTTGTGGTCGCCGCGCCGTTGGCATTACCGGAGCGGGAACCACGCAACATTCTGCTCATGATTGCCGCGCCGGCTCTGCTGGTGGGCATCATCGGAACGTTGGTGGTCGTGTACACCTCGGGCGCCCGGTCGTTGCAGTCCGGGTTCTTCCCACTGATCGGTCTCGTGGGCTTCGGGGCGCTGATGTTCAGCGGCCGTTTCGGCCGCGGTCGTCGGGTCAGCTGGGGCGAACAGGAGAAGCAGCGCCGAATGTATCTTCGCTCCCTTGATGAGGATCGTGACGAAGTTCAGCGCACCACTCAGCAGCAGCGCCGCAGTCAACAGTTCGTTCACGGTGACCCGCAGACCTACGACACGATCATCGGTGGGCCGCGGATGTGGGAGCGTCGGGTAGGTGATCCGGACTTCCTGGACGTCAGGCTGGGCATCGGGCTGCAGTCAACGACGGATTCCGCCGTGTCGCTGCAATGGCCGGAGGTCCCAGTCGGCGAGGAATTGGAACCGGTCACCGGGCGTGCGCTTAGGGATTTCATCCTGGAGCAGAGCAAGATTCGCGATATCGGCAAAGTTGTGAGCCTGAGTTCGCAACCCGGTTTCAGTTTCGTCGCAGACAACCTCGGGGAGTTGCATGCGTTGATGAGATCAGTGCTGTGCGCACTCGCGGTCCATCACAGTCCGGGCGATTTGAAGCTGATGGTTGTTACCCGATACCCCGATCAATGGTCGTGGCTGGTCTGGCTTCCACATAACCATCACGATGAAATGTTCGACGCCTGCGGCATGCGGCGCCTGGTGTTCACCTCGCCGGCCGACCTCGAGGACGCCCTAGACGCGGAGTTACACCGTAAGGGGAGAGGGCCGTGGACACCGCCGTCGGGAGCAATCCCGTCGCTCTCGGGGCAGTCGGTAGTCACCCCGGCACCGGGTCCGCATTGGATCATCGTCGACGATAACGCCGGAACGCCGGAGCACTGGGAATCAGTGACGGGCCAAAAAGGCATGGCGGGTATCACCGTGCTTCGCCTGGCAACCCGACCGGGTATCGGTGTCGGCTTTTCCAACGAAGAACAGGGTTTCGAACTTCGCGAAGGCCGTCTGCGCCATCGCGGCGCCTTCTATGCCGTGGCCGACATGCTCGCGGAGAGCACGGCCGGCCGGTACGCCAGGGCGCTGGCCCGGTGGTCGCCGACGACGGCGGTCGAACTCGCCGACGTCGACAGCCAGGGCGGCGAATTCTTGCGCGCTCTTGACATCAGCGACCCGCGCAAGCTTGACCTGGATCGGTTGTGGGCACATAGCAGAGGCCGGGGCGATCCACGGTGGGCCATGGTGCCCGTCGGAGTCAAGGCCGGCGGCGATCTGCAATATGTGATCCTGCGCGCTAAGGACTTCGCCGGATACGGATTCCATTCCGTGGTGATCGGCACGTCAGGTGCCGGCAAGTCGGAGTATTTCCTGGCGCTGTGCAGCGGGATCGCGCTGACCCACTCGCCGGAGACTTTCATCGTGATATTCGTCGACATGAAGTTCGAGTCCGCGGCACAGGACCTAGCCGGTCTGCCGCACGTGGCCGGATCACTGTCGAATCTAGGTAAAGATGAAAGGCATCTCGCTGAGCGCATGCGCAAGGCGATCGATGGCGAAATCGCCCGGCGATACCGGCTTTTCAAGGATGCTGGCGCGCGGGACGCGAACGAGTACGAAGAAATGCGCCTCGCCGGCCGTGACCTCGAACCGGTTCCCATCTTGCTGGTCATTATCGACGAGTACCTGGAGTTGTTTCACCACCACCCCGAATGGATAGATCTGGTGATCCATATCGGACAGGAGGGACGTGGCTGCAATGTGTTCTTCACTCTCGGCGGTCAGCGCCTGGACCTGTCGTCGCTGAGCAAGGCGAAGAGCAACATCGCCTTTAGGGTGGCACTGCGCGCCGAGACCGCCGAAGACTCCCGCGATGTCATCGGCAGCGATGCTGCACTCCACCTGCCATCGAAGGAAAACGGTTATGCGCTGTTGAAGGTCGGCCCGCGTGATCTCGAGCAGTTTCGCTGCTTCTACGTATCGGCACCATTCGTCGTCCCTCGGACGTCGGCCGGCGGTCACGGGACAGTCGCCGTCAGCTTCACCAAACCGCGTCCGCTCACCTGGGAGTTTCAACCGCCCAGCGTCAAGGACAACGCTTCCCCGGCCATCACGACTGATCCGCAGGAGCCTGACGAATTCCTTTATCACGGAGATGGATTCAGGAAGAAGAAGCTTCTCGACGTGATCGGGGAATCGCTGCGGGCCCATCCGGCGCGGCCGCCGCACCAGATCTGGCTTCCGCCGTTGGAGGCCAGTGAAACCGCTGACAGCCTGGTGCAGCGATGGCGCGGAAAGCCGTGGTGGACCGATTATGGGCAGAACCCCGGTCTGGTATTCCCGGTGGGGATCGAGGACGTTCCGGAAGACCACGCCCAACGGGTGCATGCGATTGATGTCGAGATGGACAACGTCATGGTGGTCGCGACTGCTCAGCGTGGTAAGTCGACAACCCTGATGACGCTGATCACGACGGCGGCGTTGATGTACACCCCGACAAGGGTGACGTTCTACTGCGTGGGTGCTGCGCTGGATCCGGTGGCCGAGCTTCCACATGTTGCCGGGGTGGTCAGCCTCGCCGACGGTGAAGGAGTTTCCCGGACCATTGCCACAGTCGAAGGGCTCATCCGTGCCCGGGAGGAATCGTTTAAGCGGCATCGGATGGACATCACCGAATTCCGTGACCGGCGTTTCGGATCCGGTGGAGGTGGCACCGATAGTCGGGACAAGTTCGGCGACGTGTTTCTGGTGATTGACAACTTCGGTGATCTCTATGACAAGGACAACGGTGTGGGGGATCGCGCGATTGCGGTAGCCCGGCAGGGACTCTCCTACGGAGTCCATGTGATTACCAGCGCCAGTGGGTGGTTCGTCGGCCAGAAACAGGCGCTGCTCAACGTGGCCAACTCCCGAATCCAGCTGCGTTTGAGCAATCCGGATGAGACGCAGATGGGTACCGGTATGGAGCACCGGCGTGCAGCGCGTCAGACTCCCGATCAGCCAGGGTTCGGCGTCACACGATCCGGTCACGAGCTACTGGTCGGACTTCCCGAGTTGCTCGGGAGAGACGGTGCGCGGGTTGCCGCCCGCGAGGTGGGTTCGGTCATCGCCGAACGCACCGGGGTCGGCAAGGTCGAGACCCTGGTGCGACTTCCGGCGCGAATCGCTTTGCGCGACATCCTGATTGGACATCGCGCCGGCGCCAATGGGGCCGAGTCGTTGGACCTCCCGTTCGCCGTCGGCGAGAGTGCTCTGCAACCGGTGGCACTGCAGACCGGACGGCTGCCGAATCTGCTGGTGGTGGGCCGTCAGGGCTGCGGCAAGACGACCACCTTGGCTGCACTGGGCCAGGCGATTGCCGCGCGACTGTCCCCCGATCAGGCACAGATCACGATTATCGATCCGAAGACGACGTTGATCGGCAGGCTCGCGGGGCCGCACGTACGTGCCTACGCGTACACGCCCGACGGCATCGATGCGGCGATCGCCGAATTGGCTGAGATCATTCGCGATCGATTGCCGCCTTCGGGGTTGACGCAGCAGGAGTTGCTGATTCGGCCGGCTTGGACCGGTCCGCACCACTTCGTCCTGATTGATGACGAACATGAACTGCGTGCCAATGGAGTCGTGGGCAAGCCGGCCGCGACGGCACCGTTATGGAACCTGATCGAACGCGGACGGGAGACCGGACTTCATGTCTTCGTTACCCGGCTTCCGGGAAATTGGGCCGGCGTCTCGGCAATGAACCCGTTCATCCAGAAGCTCACCGGTTCGCGCGCTCCGACGCTATTCATGGATAACGATCCACAGAATGTGAAGGTGTTCGGACGAACCAGCGCCGCGCAACTGCCGCCGGGCCGCGGACTGCTGGTCGCCAATGACGGTGTGATGGAGGGTGTCCTGATCGGGACTCCGCAATAACGAGGGATGTCTCAGCGTGACAGTGTAATTCGGCTGAACCGCTCCAACTGTGCCGGTGGCCCGTCCAGCGGCGTCGGGGGCATCACCAGGGTGACGCCGTCAATCACCCGCAGGACGTTGTGTGTCTGCCGATCGAAATTCAGGGTGCCGTGCTGGAAGTTCTGAACGATCCACTCGGGCTCGGAAATCTCGGCACTGGTCGGTAGGCCCAGGGCGCCGAGTTCGTAGCCCAGCGAGGCCCACGCCTCGTAGATGGCGCCGGTGAGCGGTTGGGCGCCGGTCGTGGGTGACCAGTACACGGCACCCCGCTCGAAGGTTGCATACCGCGTGCCTCTGCTGCCTGCAGCCTCTGGTGAGGTCGGCAGGCCCAACGGGCTGACCGGACCGCCGTCAGCTTCCCAGCGCGCGAGTATCGACCCGCCTCGGAGGGATTCGATGACGTCTGGCGGACCGGTGAAGCCGGCCGCGATCGCGCGTATCTGGTCCAGTGCGGCGTAACCGGCCTTACCGGGACACTCGGTGTTACCCACATCCCGGTGCGCGAAGATCTCGGGCAGGGTCACCGAACTCCCGCCCGGGACGACGGTGTACTGGCCGCCCGCGGACTTCAGTTGCACGGTGCTCAGTGGGTTGACCCGGTCGAGGCTCATGCGCCAACCGAGCAGCCGACCCACCGTCTTGACGGTGATGTCGGGTGGGGGTTCGTCCTCGAAGTCGCCGATCATCGACACGCCCCACACGTCGCGGTTGAAACCACCGGTGTGAGAGCCGAGTACGTCTTTCGTGATACCGCCGCCTCTGCCCTCGAAGACCTGGCCGTAATTGTCCACAAGTGCGTTGTAGGCGATGTCGCACCACCCCAGCGTCATGGTGTGGTACGCGTAAATCGATCGGACGATGGCCGCCGAATCCTCTGGCGCGTAGTCATTTCCGGTGGCGGTGTGATGCACGACGGCCGCGCGAATTCCGTTGCCGTATGACGGTCCTCCGCACCGCATGCTGGTGCCTGCACCCCATTGAGCGCGACTGATGATGTTCGGTGGCTGCCCGGGGCCGAGGATGGCGGTCGGGGGTGTCCACTGGGTGTCCACCGGCGATTCCGGTGGGGTGATCAGAACGGCCGAAATGTTTTGCGCGATCGGCTGTTCGGCATTCGCCGGTATGTATCCGAGTTCCCGGCCGGCGTCGAGGGCGGTATCCGGCGCGGCGACGGTCATGGGTGCGTCCTGCGGTCGGGTGAGTGCAATTTGCACGGCCGTGGTGGAACCCACGAAGACGGGGTCGGTGCCGCGCGGACCGCCGTCCACAGTGTCGTCTGAGTTGGATTCGAGGTTGTGGATCTCGTACCACGGTCCCCACGTGCCGTCGGGCTTCTTGGCCCGCAACTGCGCTGAGGTTGCGGTGAGATCGTTTCCGGTCAGCGCGACCATGGAGAACGGCGTCGGCTGACTGATCTCGCGGACCGTCTCCCCGCCGCCCACCCCGGTCAACGGTTGTCGTGTCAGGACGGTGTCATCGGCACTGGGTCCGTGCGGCCCGCCAGTTGCGGGGATCCCGTTGATCGCCAATGGAACCGCCACCACGGTCGCCGCGATGGCGGTGAAGAGAATCGTCGGCACTGGACGACGGGACGTCACACCGCGATGTTACGTATGAGCAAGCTGTTGCTGACGTTTCGACACGGACTATTGAGGGCTATGTGACTATTGGGACCTGCAACGGCACCGCAGGGGTCTCTCCGGGGTGGCCTACCGGCCGGACCCACCCTGCGGTGCCGTTTCGTACAGGTATTGCGGGGCCCAGGTTTTATTGGGCCCAGGTTTTACTAGGCCCAGGCTTCGTTAGGCCCAGGTTCTATTGGGTTCAGCCGACCGCTGCGACATCGCCTGCGGCCTCAACGGCCGGAGCGGCAGCAACCGGCGCGGCCGAGGCGGCCGAGGCGGCAGCGCCCTGCATGGCCTGGGTGATACCCGGCATGACGACGCCCTTCAACAGATCGATCGCCTGACCGACGCCCAGCTGGTTGGCGGCGCTGCTCAGGTCGCCGATGATGCCGGTGCTGGCGGCCTGGGGTGCCGGAAAGCCCAGTGACGGGTCGCCCAGGATCGGATACGTGCCGGCCACCGGGCCCAGTGGAGCGCTGATCGGCTGCTCAGTGGGCAGTCCGATAATGCCGGTGGATGGCATGGTGAGTCCCGGCGTAGCGCCGATCTGCGGTGTGGTGAGCCCCGGCGTGGTCAAGCCGGGCGCCGTCAGGCCGGGATCGGTCAACGAGGGAATAGCGGACGCGCCGGGTGTGGTGAGGCCGGGTGTGGTGAGGCCGGGTGTGGTGAGGCCGGGTGTG
>JBAXIR010000123.1:0-7918 GCA_037138275.1 Mycobacteriaceae bacterium
TTTCGCCGCGAACGCCTAATCCCACCCAACGAAAGGAATTGTCATGTCGGACAACATCACCTACCACCACGGCGGCGTAGCGGAGTTCGCCTCGGACGTCGGCGCGCGTTCCGCGGCACTCATGGAGATCCATGATGACGTCACGCAGCGCACCAACGCGATCGCGGACTTCTTCCAGGGCGCCGCGGCGACGTCGTTCCGTGAGGCACAGCTGCAGATGCTGCAGGGTCTGCAGTCGCTGATCGAGACGATGAATCAGCACGGGCGCACGATCAGTGCCGTCAACGACAACGCCCATCAGACCGACGTGATGATGGGCAGCCTCTTCTAATCACACAGCTCTGAGCCGGTGGGGTTCACGGTATGTGCGCCCCACCGGCTGGATCGGGGGAAACAGTGTTGACGACGACGATCGACGGACTTTGGCTACTTCAGGTGCTGTCCGGGACCGAGGTGCTCGCGCCGGAACTTGGGTTGCGTCCCTACCTTCCCAGTGTCGAGACCACCGCAATGGCACTGGACCATCCGATGGCCGCGGAACTTCGCGCGGCCGGTGTCATCACCGCCGGCGGCGAAGTAGACAGCACGGTGCTGGACTGGCTGACCGTTCTGTCTCGCCGTGATGTCGCACTGTTGATGTACGTGCAGACGCCAACGAAAGATCCTGAGCGTGTCCTAGTGGCGCGATTCGCCCAGTGGTGGGTCGCACTGGAGCGGTTCGGCGGCATGGTTCGGATCAGTGGTGTGGGAGTCGCGACCAATGAGCAGTCCGCCGCGATATTGCTCAGGATCGAAATCGAACGGCTCTGTGGCGCAATGGCTCCGGCTACCGTTCGGCCTGCAACCCTCGATATCACGCAGTTGTTGAAGACAGTCGGAGCCGGCGAGCACCTCCGCGGGTTCCTCACCGCCTCAAACCTCGACAGCGACCAGATCAACACGCTGACGTTAGCCGCTGATCCCGAGCGATCCGCGCAGGCATCCCTCGTCGCACTACAGTCCGGCATGTCCGGCGCCCCTGTCATCGACTCCGGCACGGTGACGGTCATCGATACACCCTCGGGCAGGTTGTTGACCGAGTGGGCCACCCGAGACGGCAAGGCCTGGATGATCGCCGGTCCGGGATCCGCAACCACCATCGCCTCAGCCGTGGCGACCATGATGCGTCGGTTGCCGGCGCAGGATGCCTGGTACTCCTACAGAAAGGTTATCCAGTGACGAATCTATTGAGCGCACAGAACGATTCGGTCTCCGGGACTCTGCGGATCTCCGACATGGTGGCGCCGCGAAAGATCCCACCCGGGTCGGGATGGCGGAAGCTGGTGTATCACGTGTCGGCAAAAACCATCAATCCCGGCGAATCACCAGCCGAGCGCCACTACCGGGAACTTCGCGAGCGTATCCGCCGTCACATTCGCAAGCAGTACGTGATCGTTTTCCTATCCGGCAAGGGCGGCGTCGGCAAGACCACCATGACCGCGTGTATCGGGAGCGTTTTTCGTGAGTGCCGTCCGGAGAACGTGGTTGCAGTCGACGCGGTTCCGGGGTTCGGAACACTCTCCGGCCGCATCGACGAGTCCCCGCCGGGAGATTATTCAGCGGTTCTCAATGACGTCGATGTCCAGGGCTACGCCGATATCCGGGAGCATCTGGGTCAGAACAACGTCGGCCTCGATGTCCTATCCGGGAACCGCGGCTGCGACCAACCCCGGCCGTTGGTGCCGGCGATGTTCACCGGCGTGCTGTCGCGACTGCGCCGCACCCACAACGTAATCCTTGTCGACACCTCCGATGATCTTGAACATCCGGTGATGAAGACGGTCCTGGATACCTGCGACACCCTGGTATTCGTCTCGGGTCTCACAGCGGATACCTCGCTACCGGTGACCCGCTCCATCGACCTTCTCCGTTCGATGGGCTACCACGAACTGGTGTCGCGAAGCATGGTGATTCTCAACGACATCCGAGACGATCGTGACAGGGATGCGGTCGCCTACCTCACCGAAAAGTTCAGCCAGTCCGGAGCAACTGTCGAATACCTGCCGCATGACCCGTACCTGGCGAAGGGCGGCATCATCGACACCCAGAACGAGTTGCAGAAGAACTCCCGGTTAC
Source organism: Mycobacteriaceae bacterium (assembly GCA_037138275.1). Classification (GTDB taxonomy): domain Bacteria; phylum Actinomycetota; class Actinomycetes; order Mycobacteriales; family Mycobacteriaceae; genus Mycobacterium. Next base: position 2,116 of record JBAXIR010000123.1, read on the forward strand.
GCCTCTTTGAGATCGCCGCTGCACTCGCTGATAAGTATGTTCCGGAAGCGGATCGGCCACGCTGATGACAACAGTCTCCTTTCCGTCGCGCTGCGCGGTTGCGGTGATCTGCGGTGAACACCTGATGTCGCAGGTTTACCCGGCGTCGGTTCCAGTCGAGGTTTTCATGGACAACATCGTCGAACTACTCAGTGACGACTTGAAACGGCGAGGTGCCAGCCCACTCGACTCCGGTGCAGCGCATGAACTCCACCGGGCCAACGGAACCCGACTCGACGTCACCAGAACACTGGATGAACTCGGTGTCGAAGACGGTTCGACACTGATGCTCGTCCCAGCGGAACGGGGCGATTCGTTTGAACCGCAGTACGAATCGCTGTCAACCGGCTTGGCGCGGATCGGCAAGAAACTGTTCGCGCCGGTGACCGCGCAGACAGCAGCGCACACTGCGATCGCTTTGCTGGCCGCGATCGCGATGACGATCCTGGCTCTGGCGGTCTACGTCCGCACCCGAACAGACTCGCTCGCACCCTCCATCGTCACCGGCATCACGGGCCTCCTACTGGTGGTGGGGGCGTTTGCGGTGTGGAAATGGTGGCCGGGCCGACACGATCTGCTGGCCGGCCTGGCCTGGCCGGCGGTACCGCTGTCGGCTGCCAGTGTCGCGGCGGCAGCCCCCGGTGGACTCGGCGGCGCTCACGCGTTCATCGCCGCACTGGGGGTCGCAACGCTGATGTGCGGCATCGTCGTGCTCGATCCCCCCCGGATCACCTGTGCTGCAGCGCTTGTCACGCTGTGCTGCGTGGTCGCAGTTGCCGCCGCCGCCCGCATGTGGCAGCCGGTTCCCGCGCAGTGGCTGGGCATGGGCCTGCTGTTCATTCTTCTCATCCTGGTGACCCTTGCACCGACCCTTGCCCTGTGGGCGGCCCGAATCCGGCCGCCCCATTTCGGATCGATCACCGGCCGGGATCTTTTTCAGCGCGGCGACGGCATGCCGGTTGACGCTGTCGCCCCGGTTGAGGATGACGACGCCGACGGGCCAGATCCGGACACCACACCACACGGTGTGGTGATCGCCGACCTGGCGGCACGCGCGAACGGAGTCCTGACCGGGATCTGCGTCGCGATCGCCATCGCCCTTCCCGGCGCCGCATGGGCCGCGCTGATGCCAGGCCGACCGCGGCGTACCGCGGCCGCGATACTCGTGGGGCTGTTCGTACTGATCTTCATCAGCCGTGGCCGGGCATTCGCAGACCGTCGCCAGGCCGTTGCCCTGGTCTGCGGTGCGGTGGGCACGCTCTGCTCAGGCGTCGCGAACTACGTGGTGCATGCGAACACCGATTCCGGTGCCGCACTGCTCTGGGGCGCTGTTGTCCTCGTCGGTGTTGCCGCAGCCGGGCTTGCGGCGGCACTGCTGGTCCCGGCGACCCGGTTCACCCCGTTGATCCGAATGATGGCCGAATGGTTCGAGTTGATGGCGATCGTTGCAGCACTGCCTCTGGCCGCGTGGATCGGCGGGTTGTTCACCTGGGTTCGGATGCGATGAGGACGGCTCGCAGATTCCGGATCACCGCCATCGCCATGGCGGTGCTGTTGACGGGGGCAAACACCCATGCACCCGGCGCGATGGCTATCGCACCCCCGATCATCGACCCGTCATTCGTTCCGTCTGATGGTCCACCGGGACCGGACCAACCCATGCGGCAGAGCAACGTCTGCGCCCAGGCGATCACGGTGGCCAAGCCTGATGTCGGCCTGCCCACTGCGGGCTTTGCCATGCTCAATATCACCAGGGCATGGCAATATTCGACGGGTAACGGCGTCACAGTTGCTTTGATCGACACCGGAGTCAACCCCGGTCCCCGGCTTCGCGTCCTGCCCGGCGGTGATTACATCACCGGTGGTGATGGGCTGTCGGACTGCGATGCCCACGGCACCATTGTCGCGTCGCTGATAACGGCTGCGCCGCAGGGCATTCCGATGCCGCCACCCATGCCGGCGAATCCGGTGCCACCACCGCCGCCGCCGACCGCAGCGCAACCGGCCCCGGACGGAGTGGCCGGTGTGGCCCCGCATGCCACGTTGATCTCCATCCGCCAGTCCTCACGTGCCTTCGAACCCCGCAATTACGGGTTCGATGACGCCGCCGCGCGCCGGAAGGCCGGAACGGTTGCGACGCTGGCGCGGGCGATCGTGCATGCCGCCAACGCCGGGGCCGCCGTGATCAACGTCAGCGTGACCGCGTGTGTGTCGGCCGCCGACCCGCTCGATCAGCGGGCCATCGGCGCGGCGGTCTGGTACGCGTCGACGATCAAGGATGCGGTAATCGTCGCCGCCGCCGGCAACGAGAGCGAGGACGGCTGCGCCCAGAACCCCGTGACCAACCCCCCGGCGATCGGACGCCCGCGCGACTGGTCGGGCGTGCGAACGGTCTCGTCGCCGTCGGTGTTCTCGGACTACGTCCTGTCCGTCGGCGCACTCGACACCACCGGGGCACCGATCAGTAAGAGTCTGGCGGGTCCGTGGGTCGGGGTGGCGGCCCCGGGGGTGAACATCGTGGGTCTCTCGCCGCAGGACGGACATCCGGTCAACGCCTATCCGCCCATCCGGCCCGGGGAACCCAGCGTCGCATTCTGGGGTACCAGTTTCGCGGCGGCCTACGTCAGTGGAGTGGCCGCACTTGTCCGCGCGAAGTACCCAGAACTGTCGGCACACCAGGTGATCAATCGGATTGTGCAGACGTCCCACAACCCACCGGGGGGAATCGATGCCCGGGTGGGCGCCGGGGTGGTTGATCCGGTCGCGGCCCTGACCTTTAATGTCCCGGCCGGCGATCGGTTGGCGCCCAACGCTGGGACCCGGGTACTGGCTCCGCCGCCAATCCCGCCGCGGCCGGACCGCCGGGCCACCGGCGTTGCTGCCGCGTTCGCGGGCGTCATCGTTGGCGTCGCGCTCCTGGTGGGCATCGTGTCGCGGGCCAGGAGGGCACGGTGATCCGACTGGCGGTTGTCGCCGGACTGTTCTCTGTTGCTCTGCTCGGCTGGTCCGCGGGCGGTTACCTGGGCGCCGCGATCGGCTTTGTGCTCGGCTTGATGACGCTCGTCGTTCCGTGGCGGCGGCAACCACTGTGGTCCTGGGCCGTTCTGTATCTCCGTCGCAACCGGTCCATCACACTGGCCGAACCGGTGACGGCGGCCAATGACCGTTGCGCCGGCGGCGTTCGATATCAGGACGGTGTCGCCGTTGCCGCGATTCAGGTCCTCGGAAAGTGCTATCGCCCAACATTTCTGACCGGAGCACAACAGACGCAGACGGCCAATGTCATCGACATCGCCGATCTGCTGCCTCTGCTCCATCAGAGCCTGGGGCTCACCATCGAGTCGCTCACCATCATCAGTGCGGGGTCGAGGCGACGAAGTGTTGGCGACTATCCGCGGGTGTACGACACCCTGATTGGGACGCCGCCGTATGCGGGCCGGCGGGAAACCTGGATGGCCGTTCGGATCCGTGCCGTGGACAACGGCGAGGCCCTGCAGTGCCGTGACACCGTCGGTACCGCGACGCTTGCCGCTGCCCAACGTATCGCTGCGGCGTTGCGGTGCAGGGGAATACGGGCACGGGTCGGCACGGCAACCGACATGGCGGAGTTGGAGCGCCGGCTCGGCCGAAATTCGATTGAGTCGCACAACCGTCGCTGGCACGGTGTGCGTGGCGACTCGGGCTGGTACGCCACCTATGGCTATCAGCCGGCCGATCTCACCAGCGCAGCACTTGAACAGGCGTGGTCGTGGCCTGCGGACGGGATCATCCAGAACGTGACGATATTTCCCGACGGCGGCGCGACGGCCACCGTCACCGTCCACACCGCGCAACCTACCGCGGCGCCCCCGAGTGTGATGCTGCAAACACTGCCGGGCGAACAGGCGTCGGCGATGGCGGCCAACATGTTGTGCCCGCGTCCGACGCTCCGCGGCATCAACATCGGACGCCTCCCGCACTCGGTCACCATGCCGGTCGGTTCGTCGGGCGTGTTACTGGGCAAGGTCGCCAGTGGCGACCGACTGTTGCTACCGCTCAGTGACGCCGGCGATAACAGCCGCGTGCGGGTGGCGGCCGACGACGCGATCGCCAAGCGGATCGTCATCCGGACGGCCGCCGCCGGTGACCGGATCACGGTGCACACCACGGATCTGCGGCGCTGGGATAGCCTGCGGATGCCGAACGTTGTGGTTACCGATTCGCCCCGGCCCGCGCTCGGCACCACCGTCAGCGTGGTGGACGGAACGGTCCAGCCGGCACCGCGCCCGAGCACGGTGATCACCATCGGTCCGGCGACGGCGGTGGCGGATCCGGCGGCCGATGTGGTGATCACCCAAACGGCGCCGGCCGCTATCCAGGTGAGTGCGGCCGGGATGACCTATGACGCCGAGATGGAGTTCTTCCGGGCCGAGAACCGCTACGTCGCGCGACCGGAGCCACTCGCCGCGGAATTGGCAGCGGTGGTCTAGCGGATGGCCGGCAACGGTGCACCCGCGACTGCCCGCAGGTATTTCGACCAGGCGACGTCGCTGTTCGAGACCGATCCGGCGATGGCACTGCGGATTTTCCGGGAGGCCACCGATACGGACCCCGCGATGGCGGACGCCTGGTTGTGCCGGATCGCGGCCGGCGACGACGATCTGAGCACCCTGGAGGCGCTCTATCGGCACGGATCTCGACTGCATCGCGAGTCGAATCGGCTGGGCGTCCAATTGGCTGCCGCGGTAAAGGCCGGACCGTATCTCTCGATCACCGTGACCGAGGCTTCGCATGCCGGCATCGCACTCGCCGGCGCACTGATCGATGACAAGCAGTTCGATCGGGCCGAGGTGATCCTGGACAACTCCATGCTTTTAGACAGCTGGGAGAATCATCAATGGCGCCAACACATCCGGGCCTACTTGATGTTCGCCACTGGCCGATGGCCCGACGTTCTGACGGAGGCTGCCCGCGTGCTTCCGCCACAGGCGTTGGTGATGCCGGCCCTGACGGCAGCCAACTGCGCACTCGCCGCTCATGCCGCCGCGCACCTGGGTCAGGCCAGGGTGGCTCTGGATTGGTCGAATCGCGGCGCTGCGATCTCGCCGGTGGACTTCCCCCTCCTCGCGGCAGATCTGGCCTACCTGCGGGGAATGGTGCACCGCCAACTCGGCGAGGAACTTCAGGCCGGAGTCTGGTTGTCGAAGGCCGTCCTCAACGGCGTACTGATCGACGCGGCGAAACAGGCACTTGCCGATCCGCAGATGCAGTTGATCATCACCGATGAGGAGGCCATCGACAGTCGCACCGACAGATGGGATGTGGCCACCGAGAGTCCCGCGGATGTTCGGGCCGACGAAGGGAACCGGGAACGTCGCGCAGAGCTACTCGCCGAGGGGCGCGCCCTGCTCGACAATCAGGTCGGTCTGGTCGAGGTCAAACGGGCCGTAGCAGAACTCGAGGATCAGATGGAAGTCCGCGCGCTGCGGTTGGCGCACGGATTGCCGGTAACCAATCAGACCAACCACGTGTTGTTGGTTGGTCCGCCGGGTACCGGAAAGACAACCACTGCCGAAGCGCTGGGAAAAATCTACGCGGGTCTGGGCATCGTTCGGCACCCGGAGATCATCGAGGTCAAACGGGCAGACTTCTGTGGCGAACACATCGGCTCGTCAGGTCCGAAGACCAATGAATTGATCGACCGATCGTTGGGCCGGATCCTTTTCATGGACGAGATCTATGGCCTGGTGGAGCGACATCACGACGGCCGGCCGGACATGATCGG
>JBAXIR010000124.1:0-7810 GCA_037138275.1 Mycobacteriaceae bacterium
CGCTTCTCCACCTGCCATCGGGAGAACCCGTACGCCTTGCCGGTGAGTGCGCCGACGGTCCATTGCCAGCCCAGCCGGTTGGCTGCCCGAGAGCCGTCGATTAGGTGTCGATACATGAGGTCTTCGCCATCGCGCCAGCCCTGCCCCTCGCGGACACTCCACTGCGAGGCCAGCCACATGCGGGTCTGATTGGTGAGCCAGCCGCTCGACACCAGCTCCGACCAGGACGAGTCCAGACACTTCGCTGACGATGACCACGGATTGCCCATGGGTGCCGGATCGGTATCAGCGGTGCGCTCCTCGACGGCGAACCGAAATGAGTGGCGGGACGCTGTGCCCAAGCGCGCGTAAAGATGTCGTGCGTATTCCTGCCAGAGCAACTCATCGCGAAACTTCGTCACATCGCTTTGCGGACCCCCGGCCACGTGATCCCACACCTCACGCAGTGTCAGTAGCCCATGCCGGATATAGGGCGACAGTCGCGACGCGCCGCGGGTTCCCGGCGGCCAGACGTTGTTGCGCCGCCGCGCATACCCTGCCACGTCGTAGGCCTGTAGCGCCGCATCCGCCGCTGACTGGCCGCCGCGCGGGGATCCTGCTGATGCCGATGCCTGGGGCTCGCACAGATCCCCGAGATGATCCGCCACCCACGCGTGGATCTCATCGTGCGCCGGGGGATCGGGGAGGCGCTGAGGCGTCATACGATTTGCATGCAGCGGGTAGTCATGCCATCAGTATCGCGGCCCGGGGCGACTAACGTGACCGCCATGGCTGTCGTCGTCGTGGGAGCAGGGCTGGCCGGTCTTGCTGCCGCCCGTCACCTCACCCGCCACGGTGTCAAGGTGACGATCCTCGAAGCTTCAGACGGCGTCGGCGGTCGCGTGCGCACCGATGTCGTCGATGGCTTCCGCTTCGACCGCGGATTCCAGCTGTACAACCCCGCCTATCCCGAGGGCGCCCGTGTCCTCGACCACGAGGCACTCGACCTGAGGCCCTTCATCGCGGGCGCGCGCATCGTGGTCAACCGGGCCGGGCGCCGTCGGGTGGACCGAGTCGCCGATCCACGGCGCGCGCCGTCCTGGATGGTGCCGTCGCTGCTGGCGCGCATCGGCTCACCGGCGTCGACGGCTCGCTTCGGCGCCTATGCGGTCTCCCGTGCCGTCCGGACCGTTGAATCCCTGGAGACTGACCCCGACGTCACGACCGAGGAGGCGCTGCGCCGAGCCGGTGCGGACCGGACGCTGATGGAGCGGCTGCTGCGCCCATTCCTGTCCGGGGTTTTTCTGGATTCCGAGTTGACGACGTCGCGGCGGTTCCTGGACGTGGTACTGAAATCCTTCGTCCGCGGCACACCGGGCGTGCCGGCACTGGGTATGGCGCGCATCCCCGAACAACTTGCGACCGGTCTCGACGTTCGACTCGGCCACCGGGTTGCGTCAGTCTCGGCTCAGGCTGTCTCGGGTTGGACTGTGAATGTCGTCGGCGGCGACGCGCACCGCGCCGAGGCCGTCATCGTCGCGACCGATCCGACGACGGCCGCCGGACTCATCGAGGAGATCCGCGCCCCCGCGGCGCGTTCGGTAACAACCTGGTACTACCGGCCCACCTGTGCGCCCGAGGATCTCGCCGACGGGCAGGCGGTGCTCATCCTCGATGGCGATCGCCGCGGTCCACTGGTCAACACCGTGGTGCTCACTCATGCCGCACCCGATTACGCCCCGGCCGGCGCCGCGCTGATTTCGGCGTCGGCGCTGGGTGTGTGGGACTCGTCTGGGGACGAGCACGCTGTGCGCGAGCATCTTGCGTGGTTGTACGGCGTTCCGACGCGCGACTGGGAACTCCTCGCGAGTTATCCGATTCCTTACGCCCTGCCGGCGATGCCGGTGCCCTTCGAATTGCAGCGGCCCGTGCGCACGGGCGATGGCATCTATGTCGCCGGCGACCACCGCGATACGTCGTCTATCCAGGGAGCACTAGTGAGTGGGCGTCGAGCAGCGAGCGCACTACTCGCGGACCTTGGGCTGGCGATCGCTACGCACGCGGGCAGCCCAAAGCTCGAGAACTAGCGGGCAGGCCGCTTCAGCAGGTATTGGAGCCATCGGATATCGAGCAACATGACTCTGACGGTAGGTACGGAAATTAAGGCTGAGGGCCCCCGGGGCTAAAGCGTCGCTAAGAAGTTCTGCCATGAGCGCATTATTTTTGAGCGCTACAAATACATGGCTACCCTGTGTAACGAAGTCAGTCCGCAACGCGATTTGGTTCGTAGCGGTACTCCTCAAGCGTTAATCAGACACAGAAATGAGATCCCCATGAAGACCCGGCCACAGCTCAACCGTGCACTCGGCGCGTTCGCGTTCGCGTTGGCGGCCATCCCGCTGACCGCACTCGCAGCTCCCGCAGTGAGCCACGCTGACTGGTGCGATCCCGCCACCCTGTACTGGGACGCTGTGACGAATTCGTGCATGCCGATCCTCGGCCCGGCCGGCCCCATCGGCGTCGGGCCCGACCCGATCCTCGGACCTGTCGGACCTGTCGGGGTTGGTGGCCTCGGTCCGGTGGCAGGGCCGGTCGGACCGGTCGGGGTCGGTGGCGTTGGTCCCGTCGTCGGGCCCGTCGGGCCTGTCGGGGTTGGTGGAGTCGGACCTGTCGGCCCCGGCCGATAGGGCACGCCGGCGGATGGGAGTTCCCAGCATCCGACGCATCGGCGGTGCCACGGTCGTGACGGCCGTGGCACTGCTGGGCGGACCTATCGGCGTTCCCGCCGCCTCCGCTGACACGTGCCCGAACGTCGAGGTGGTCTTCGCTCGCGGGACCAACGAGGCGCCCGGTCTTGGCTTCGTCGGTCAGGTGTTCGTCGACTCCCTGAGATCGCAGCTACCGGGGCGCGCGGTTGCGGTGTACGCGGTCAACTATCCCGCGAGCGACGACTACCTGAGTAGTGCGTCCGAGGGTTCCGCTGATGCGCGTGCCCGCATTCAGTCGACCGTCGCGAGTTGCCCCAACACGAGCATTGTTGTCGGGGGATATTCGCAGGGCGCGTCGGTGACCGAACTGTCCACGTCGGCACTGCCCCCTGCGGTCGGCGATCGCATCGCGGCCGTCACGCTTTTCGGTAGTCCGTCCAGTGAGTTCTCGAGCATGCTGGCCGGCGGTGCCCCGCTGCCGACGGTCAGCCCGGGTTTGCGCACGAAGACCATCGACCTCTGCATGCCCGGCGATCCGATCTGCTCCGCAGGTGCGGACATGATGGCGCACGTGTCCTACGTCCCAGCCGGGATGGCGAACCAGGCGGCGACATTCGCCGCTGGCAAGGTCTATCAGTCGATCCCGTGACTTAGGTGCAACTGTCCGCGTACACCCAGAGGCCGTCCCAACCCAGGCAGGCCTGCAGATTGGGCGTCAGGTTGCCCACCTGCCGGTCGGGGCGCCCGGGTGTCACGATCTGGACGACGATGTCCGACATGTCCGCACACGTCGTGATGGTGGCATTGTTTCCGACCTGGGTGCACACATCCGCGCGTGCAGAACCACTGGGCAGCATCGCCTGAGTGGCCATCGCGAGGCTCACCCCCGCGACGCAGATCAGGCCACGTACCGAATAGTTCATCTCGGCTCCTCGTCGACTGCCGGGATTCGGCATGGAATTGCAAGTGTTTGCTGATCATAGCGACGAGGCCGAGGTTGATCGGGAATCCGAAGTGACGATGGTCCCTGACGCAACCGCCCACCGGTACGGTACGGTGGTGCAAGTTAGGCTAGGCTTTGCATAGAAACGAGAGGCGGCCGTGAGCACGTTCAATATCGCGGTCCTGGGTGCCATCGCGGGTTTCACGATCTTTCTCGGCCTGCCCGTCGGTCGGGCGCGGAGTCTGCCTACGGGGATGCGCGCACTTCTGAACGCGACCGCGACCGGTGTACTCCTGTTCTTGTTTTGGGACGTGCTCGTTCATGCCGTCGAACCTGTCGAGTCCGCACTCGTCGCTGTCACTCAGGACGGAACCGGCACCTGGATGGGATTCATTTCCCTGGCCGCGGTATTCGTGGCCGGTCTGGTCCTCGGCCTGATGACCCTCGTCTACTACGAGCAGTGGATGGCGGGCGGGAAGACGCCGGCACGGCCGTTCGGTCCGGGCGCGGCAAGCGTGGCTGAATTCACCGAACGTCACACTCTCTCCACAACGTCGCCCGCACGACGGTTGGCACTGTTGATCGCCGTGGGCATCGGGTTGCATAACTTCTCAGAGGGATTGGCAATCGGTCAGTCCGCCGCCGCCGGGCAACTCAGTCTCGCGATTCCGCTCATCGTCGGATTCGGATTGCACAATGCGACGGAGGGTTTCGGCATCGTCGCCCCACTCGCCGGTGAGCCGACCCGACCCTCCTGGGGGTTCCTGGCACTGCTCGGCCTCATCGCCGGCGGCCCGACATTGGTGGGCACCCTGCTCGGTCAGTCATTCGTGAATGAGACTGTCTCCGTTGCCTTCCTGGCGCTGGCCGCAGGGTCAATCCTGTATGTGGTGATCCAGTTGTTGCGGGTCGCGCAGAACCTCGGCCACCGGACGTTGATGTTCTGGGGCCTGCTGCTCGGCCTGATCCTCGGGTTCGGCACCGATTTCGTGATCGTGGCCGCAGGCGCTTAGCCGACAGCGATGTCACAGAGCGCCGTGTCTGTTCCCACTGCATTTCGTTGGCCGCAGGCCCGCGATGGGGGGCGGCCCGCCCGGCTTCGTTCCAGGGTCAAACGGATCACCGGCTTCGATCTTCTGCCCAACGATGCCGTGGCGGCCGAATACGCCCGGTTGCTGAACACCGGTGATCCGGTAGCAGAACGCTTCGTCGATGAGACGTTTCTGGGACCGCTGGGTCCCGAACGTTCCAGGGAGATGGTGAACCAAGCCTTAGAGACGTCGGTTGACGACGTGCCGGACGCACCGGAGTCGATGCAGGCGCTATTCGCCGAATTCGAAGACATTCCGGACTGGGTGAATCCGCAACTGGTCGAGCAGGGCGCGGCGGTGTGGCGACGATGGGGCTACACGCTGGGCTCGATCGGCAATGCCGGCACCCTGGACGCCTACACCGAAGCCTCGTTGGCGGTGCCGCTGTCACTGTCCGGCGGATACGCCGGTGACTCCGCGCTCAATCGCTACCTGGAGACCAGTCGGTGGTGGATCGAAGTCTGCCGGCCCGGTGCCGCGCTCACGCCCGGTTCACTGGGGCGGCGTATCTCGATGCAGGTGCGCGTCATGCATGTCAGTGTCCGACGCCGGGTGGCCGACCACCCGGAGTGGGACTCACAGCGTTGGGGGCTGCCGATCAGCCAGGCCGAGATGATGCTGACACTGCTCGGCGGAAGCGTGGGCCCCGGACTCGGCCTGTACACGCTGGGCTACGTGACGTCGCCGGCCGAGATCCGGGCGGCCCTGCACTTCAACCGCTACCTCGGCCACCTCGTCGGCATGCGATCCGACATCTTCCCCGAGACCATCGCCGACGGAATCCGGATGCTGTATCTGTTCGACGCCACCCGCGCCTATGACTCCGGTGCCATCGGCGCTGAACTCGTTGAGTCCTTCGTGCCCGCGTTCGCGCCGCTACCGGAATTTCGGGGTCTGCAGCGCGTGCGTGCCCAGATGCACCTTCATGTTCAGGCCGCCTACGCCCGGTTATTCATGCTGCCCGCGAATCGCAAGCGTTACCAGCTGCCGTCGCCGTGGATCGGGTTGGCATTACTGCTGTTTCGGGTCCCGCTCATCTGGACGCTGGAGATCGCCCGTCGTCTCAGCCCGGCGGCGGATCTTGCCTGGCAACGCATTTCGGTGCATGCGTGGGAGCGCTGGCTGGGCTGGTCGTCGCAGCGCAAGCCCGCGCAGTACAGGGCTGCAGCACCGCTGCGCCGTTAGCGTTTCCAGTCGGGTAGCCGCACCATGGGCAGCAGCACGCCGGGACGCATGAGTCGGATCGCGCTCGTAATCACTCCGCTGCCGTAGGAGGCGTCCTCGATCAGGCGCAGTGCGAGATACCGGATCGGGTCGACGGCGGGGCGCCGGTCAAACCACTCGCGCGCGATCGGAATCAGCATGGCCGCCGCGACGAACCGGCCGATCCGGGATCTCGGTGTGGTGGCCAGGGCGAGCCATCCCAATGGCCACCATTCGCGGCGCAGCAGATGCCCGACGGCGCCCGCCTCGGCCACCAGTCCCTTGCTGACGACAACCGGGGCAACCGCGGGGCTGACAGCGGACGCGCGCAGTCTGCGTGCCAGTAGCCCGGTCGATACACCGGCCACCCCGAGTGCGGCGGCCACCGAAAGACCACGCGACGGCCGCCGACCCATAACCAGCAGACCGATGGCGAGATTCCATGCCGATAGGCGCGCGGGAGCGAGTCGACGTGGGTGCCGGCGATCCAACTCCGCGGCAGAGGTGCCGTAGTCGAAATGCCGCCCGGCCCAGTCAAGTAATTGGGGTCGTATCTCGTGGGTCACCACCGATGCCGGTTCGTAGCGGACAAGCGAACCGGAATTCGTCAGCCGCCACACCAGATCGACATCCTCGCCGACACGCAGTTCCTCGTCGAATCCCAAGTGCTCCAATGCAGTTCGCCTAATTAGCAGAGCCGCCGACGGCAGGTATCCCAGAGGCGCGCCTTCGGCCACCAACTCCGGTCGGGGACCCATGTCGAGTGCAGACCGGGTGAGTTCGTATCGGGGGAGCAGGTCAGCGGAGTCCGATCGGGGTCTGATGCGGGGTGCAACGGCGGCGACCCGCGAGTCATCAAAGTGTCCGACGAGTGGGTCGAGCCACCCGGGCGTCACCGCGCAGTCGGCGTCGACGAATGCGACGATCGGAGCACTCGCCGCCGCAAGCCCGGTGTTGCGAGCCGCGGCGGGCCCGCGGTTGCGCGGGTGTCGGATCAGGATGACACCGTGCGCGCGCGCCACATCGCCGACCGCGTCATCCGGTGACGCGTCGTCCACGACGATGATGCGCAGGTGCGGTGTGCTGGCCCGAAGGGCGGCCAGGCATGTGTCGAGCAGTTCCGGTCGCTGGTAGACGGGGACGATCACGTCGACCATGTCGTCCGGCGCGGTCTCTCGAGTCGGCTGCGGATGGACGATCCCGCGGGCCGTCAACAGATCAACCACGGCGCGCTCAACACCCGGCGAGGGTGCGAGCCCGGCAGATCCGGCATCCTTGAGGCGGCGTAGGAACGGACGTGCGGCCGGTGCGATTCGCAGGATGCCCCACGGTGACCCGCCGAGTACCACGGAGTCGTCGCGCCAGAGGCGTGCCCGTTCATCGAGGGCCACCAGCCGCCCGGTCGGCAGACCGGCCTCGGTGTTCAACTGATCGTTCTCGCGCATGGTTGCGCCCAGTATCCCAGTCTCGAATGCACCGTTCGCGGCTCCGCTTCCCGGGTTCCGGTGCTTTACCCGGTTACGATCCGGGCGTGCGCCAGTTCAAGACACTCGTGAGGATCGTGCTGGGTTGTGCGGTCCTGCTGCTGTCTCTGGCCGCACCGGCGCCTGCAGAACCGCCGGTTGCGCCTGCCGCCGAGACCTCGCAATGGATCGTTGTCGGGGTTCCCGCCGCGAGTTCGACGACCGGAACCCTCACCGCGTACCAGAGGTACGGCCAGCAGTGGAAGGCGGTCCTGGGACCGACGAAGGCCTTCGTCGGCGAACTCGGCATCGGCGCGCCCGCTGATGGTGTCTACCGCACTCCCGAGGGAACGTTCGCCTTCGACCAAGCCTTCGGCCGCGAGCCCAACCCCGGCACCAAGATGCCGTATTTCCAAGCCACCA
>JBAXIR010000125.1:0-7680 GCA_037138275.1 Mycobacteriaceae bacterium
CGCGGCCGAAGATCGAGCAGGTCGGCGTATTCGGCGTCGGGTAGACGTGCCGACAGCGGCTGCGGGACGGCGCCAAGTTTCCACGTCGCCACCACCGCCTGAACCCATTCGATCGAGTTGGGTAGCGCGATGGTGACGTAATCGCCCTGTGCCACACCGAGTTCGGCGTAGGCGCGAGCCAGCCGGTTGGTCACCGCTTCCAGTTGTCCGCGAGTCAGCGTGCGACCGTCGCAGGTGACGGCGGGCCGGTCGGGGTCTTCTGCAGCCAACCGGCTCAGCGTGGCCCCGATCGGCGGTACTGGTTCGTCGGCCGCCACTAGTAGGAGCCGCCGTGCGAGAAGATCGTTCGGGGGTTGTCCACCAGCATCGTGGTGATCTGCTCCTCGGTGACACCGCGCTTACGCAGGGCGGGTAGCACGTCATTGTGGATGTGCAGGTAATGCCAGTTCGGCAGGACCAGTGGCAGTGCGGCCTCCGGCAGCCAGTCGATGTGACAGGACGCGTCGTGCGCCAGCACCATTTTCCCGGCGTGACCGCGTTCGCACATCCGTGCCACTGTGTCGACCCGGTCGTCGAAGCTGAGGATGTTGTCCAGGCCGAAGCGATCCATGCCCAGATACGACCCCGCGCCGACGAGTTCCTCCAGGTAGTCCAGATCGGTGGTGTCGCCACTGTGTCCGATGATCACCCGGGTCAGGTCCACGCCCTCCTCGGCGAAGATCCGCTGTTGATCGAGGCCCCGCCGGGAGTGTGCATGGGTGTGGGTGGTGATCGGTACCCCGGTGGCGCGATGGGCCTGGCCGACTGCGCGCAACACCCGCTCGACGCCGGGTGTGAGGCCCGGTTCGTCGGTGGCGCACTTGAGAATCCCTGCCTTGACGCCGGTGTCGGCGATGCCCTCGGTGATATCCCGCACGAACAGATCGACCATGATCTCCGGGCCGTCCAGTGCGGTGCCGGGACCGGTGAAGTGAAAGAACATCGGGACGTCGTTGTAGGTGTAGACGCCGGTGGCCACTACGATCTGTAGATCGGTTCGGGCGGCCACCCGTGCGATGCGCGGGATGTAGCGGCCGATGCCGATCACCGTGGGATCGACGATGCTGTCCACGCCGATCGCCTTGAGCGCGTTGAGTTTCTCGACCGCGGCGTCCTCACGGGCCTGCTCGTCGCCCCAGCCTTCGGGGTAGTTGGCCATGATCTCCGGGGACAGCACGAAGACGTGCTCGTGCATCAGCGTGACACCCAGATCAGCGGTGGCGATCCGGCCCCGGACGGTCTCAACCTCGGAATGCTGCGTCATGACACGCACCCTACGTCGAAGGTTTTGCGGCGGTGTCTGTTTCCAGCGCCGAGACGGCCACCGCGGCGACGGCGATCAGGGCCGGCAGTTGAACCCACGCTGACGCGCCGATGTAGCCGTCGACCGAGCGCCACGGATATCGCGCGAGCAGCGCTCCGGCCAGGATCAATCCGGCCGGGGCCAGCGCAAGCGTGAGCCGGTTGAACACCTGTTGGCGGCGGCGCACAAGGTATCTGCCGATCAGTGCCGCGCCGAATACCACGACACCGCCCACGCCGGCGATCAGTGCGCCGGCCGCCAGCAGGCCGGCACCGGCCAGCAGGCCGGGTGACCACGGTTGAGCCGGCGGATCGGGTGCCACCGGACGCCGTGCCGGTACCACCGCGAGCAGGAACAGCAGAGGGAGCAGCGCCAGCCCGCCGAACAACCCGGCGCGGTAGGTGGCGTTGGATCCGAAGCTCAGCGTGATGGCACCCTGTGTGCCGGCCGGTACCACCCAGCCCTGCTGCCAGCCGTTGACGACGATCGGTGTCAACGTGGCACCGTCGGGCGTATGCGCCACCCAGCCGGGGTTCACACTTTCGGGCACCACCAGGATCCGGGTGATCGGTGAACGAATCACGCTGATCTCCCGGCGGTCAGGTGTCCAGTCGCCGATCTGCGCGGGAGTCGTTGGCGCCGTGACTATTTCGGCTGCAAGTGGCCCGTTGAGCTGCGCGCCATCGGCGATGAACTCCGAACCCGGACTGATCAGCAACTCCTGGGTGCCGGCGCGCAGCGCAATAGGGGCCGGATCACAGGCCCGCGCTGCAACCGGCTTGCCGTCCAGGAGCGCACCCACCGTCGTCGATACCGACGTCTGCACGAACCGCCCCGAGACTGCGATGACGGGTCCCCGACCGCACGCCAGCTCGATGGCGCGAGTGCGATTGGCGCGGGCATCCGCGGCGGCAATGGGTGCGCCGTCGGCGCCCAGCACGGCGATCTCGGCCAGTCCCGGCGGCTTGAGTTGGTCGAAACCCAGTGCGGTGCGGTCGATTACGTCGTCCCAATCCAGCAGGCTGATCCGGATGGTGTCGGTGACCCGCGGATGCAGCGACACCGTCTGCACGGTGGCGTCGGGCGCCGAACTGATCCGGCGGACCTGCGGACCGTCACCGAGGTCGATGGCGACGAGGCTCGGATGAGTGGGTAGTGCCGAACCGCTGGGCATCAGCCGAACACCCGTCACCTCGGTCGGGCCGGGCAGCGTCACCGTCAGGGTGGGCGCGGCACCGCGCTGGACCACGTGTTGCTGTGCCGTCCACGAGGTGCGCGGATCACCGTCGGTGGCCGCGAATGCCGATCCCTGGACGTCGATCAGATCGGCATCTCCGCGCGCGCGGGTGCGGCCGGGTTGGGCGATCAGATCGGCGAGTTTGGGGCCCTGCCGGGCTCGCACCCACACCGTGGGCGTGACGTCGATCGCGGTGGGCACATTCAGCGTGCGACTCAGTGTCACCGGTTCTTCGGGCGCCACCGACATCGATGCCGCGCAGTGCACGCCATCGGGTGAGTCCGCGCAACCGTCACGGCCGAGGAGTTCCGATCCGAGGTCCCAGGCGGCCACCTCAGATCCCCTCGGCGGTGCCGGAACGACGACGGTGTGCCGCACGTCGACCGGAAGGGCGAATCCCGATGCGTCGTACTGGGTCACCGCCAGTTCAGTGATACCGAACTGCACGCCGGATGATCCGTCATCGGTGCCTACCGCGGTGATGCGCACCCACGGGGTCTCGCCATACGGCAGGGCCACCGTCAGGGGCGTACCCGGAGTATCGAAACCGACCGTGCTGGTGCCGTTGACCGTCGACACCTGGATCCGGCGGATCTGGGCGCCGATGGCGGTGGCACTCGGGGTGATGGTGAGCGTGGCGTTGGTGACCGGTTTGTCGAAGTCGATCTGCAGCCACTGCCCGAGTGCGGGTTGCAGCGAGTTGGATACCCAGGCGGTGGCCGAGTCGCCATCCACCGCGGCCACCGCTGCATTGGCGGGCGCGACGGTGGGCAACGCGGTGGCATCACCGGAGGAACTCGAGACGCTCAGCCGGCCACCGGTCCACTGCCCGTACGTGGGTGCGGCGCCCGGCGTCGGATAGTCGGGCACCCGGTTGAAGGTGTCGCGCCGGTCGCCGGGTGCCCGAATCGCTGACGAATGGTCATCGACGCGGCCGTAGTCGGTCTCCCGTTCGACCGGGGTGTCGGTCACGATCACGCCCCGGCCGGGCGGTGTTGTCAACCCCGCGCGTTGGGCGTCGGTGGTCAGCAGCATCGGTCCCAGGGTGGGATCGCCGAGCAGACGTCGGCGTTCGTCGATGCGCAGCAGCGACTCTGGGCCGCCGTCGACGCGGACCATCTCGTTGGCCGCGCTGAGATAGGGCGCGCCAGGGTCGTCGGCACCCGCGACCCGGTAAATCTCGACCGCCGGGAAACGTGGCCGCAGGCCACTGTCGCTGATGAAACCGTCCACGATTCCCGGGCCGACGGGCTCGCCGAACTCGGCCACCTTCTGCAGTCCCGGCGATCCGTCGACCGCGCGGTGAACCAGCAGTGGCCGCGCCGACCGCGAGGTGTCCGGGTTGAGGTCATTACGCACCACCACATAGGCGATGCCCTGTCGGGCCAGGGTGTCAGCCAGACCCGCCGATGGCCGGCCCGCGGCGAAGAGCCGCTGCACGGAGTCCAGTGCCCGGATAGTCTGCGGTGGTGTCAGCGGAATGGAATCCCTTACGCCCCAGGGGAAGTCACCGAGGACCTGCAGTGGCTCGTCGTGGCTGTTACCCCAGACCTGATTGGCGAATGGCGCGCCGGGCGCCACCAGAACCCGCCCCTGCGTGTCGTTCTGGGTGAGCCAGTCGGCGGCCTCATGCCAGTAGTCCGGGATGGCGCGGAAGGCCCCCGGCGGAGTGAGCCGGCCGGTCCAGGCCAAGGACGTCGCCACCGTCAGTGCGGATAACACGACGATTCCCACCGTGAGCCGCTTGTCGTTCTCGGGGTGAGCGAAGGCGCGTACCCATACCGGCCGGGAGACGCTGCCGGGCAACGGGATTCGGCCCAGCAGGTGGACAACGCCGAGCACCAGCGGGATGCGGATTACCGGCTCGAGCTTGTGCACATTGCGCAGCGGCGCCCCGGCCGCGTCCAGGAAAACCTGAACCTCATGCGCCACTGGGGAACCCAACCCACCCGAGTAGCCGGCGGTGACCAGCACCAGTCCGATCATCAGCATGGTCACCAGCCGGCCACGGAACGGCATCGTGGGCAATGTCAGTCCGGCCAACCCGCCTGCAGCAACCAGGATGGTGGCCAACACCGCAACCGGTTGGGAGACAAGCGATGACGCGGCGGTGGAGTTGGGCGCCACGAACGGTGTCCAGGCCGACGTCCCGCGCAGCACCTCGGTCAGTGACGTCCACTGGGTGGTGACACCTGAGGACTCGATGAAATCCAGGAACGGCGGGCTGATCCGACCCAGTAGCACCAGGGCGATCACCCACCACGCCACGGCCAGCGCCGAGGCCAGCGCCCACCATGCGGTGAACCGCCACCAGAGGCGGTTCGGTCGGTGGCAGGCCCACCAGATGATCGCCGGCAGACACGCGGCCAGGCTGGCCACCGCGTTGACCGCACCCATGAGTGCCAGGGCGACGCCGGCCCGGCCGGCCAGCATCCGCAGCGACTGCGTGCCGGTGTCCCCAACTTCAGATCCGCGCAACGCCAGGATCACCGGCAGCAGCACCCACGGCGCGAGCATCATCGGCCACGTCTCCGAGGAGATGGATCCCAGTGTGGTCAGCACCCGGGGCGACAGGGCGAAGGCCACCGCGCCGACGAGTCGCGACGGTCGGGTGCCGATGCCGAGTGTCTCGGCGACCCGAATCAGACCCCAGCAACCGACCGTCAGCAGGATCGCCCACCACAGCCGCTGGGTCACCCAACCCGGGACGCCGAGGGTGTGACCCACGAGAAAGAACGCACCGTGCGGGAAGAGATAGCCGTAGGCCTGATTCTGAGCCTGGCCGAACGGCAGGTCGCTGTTCCAGAGGTTGGCCGCACGGGCCAGGAAGCGCAACGGGTCCGCGGTCAGATCGAGTTTGGTGTCCGGGGCGATCAATCCCGGCGACGATGCCAGGCACAGAACGAGTGCGGACGCGAAAATCCCGGCCAGCCAGCGACGTGACAGTGGCGTTGCGCCGGCGGTGTCGTCCACGGCCGTGGGCGGGGCGAGAGTGCTCAGGCTAGCCGCGGTTGCCGTACTCGACGCGGTTGAGCACCGATGACGCCGGGTCGCCAGGTGACAGCGGCGGTTTGGTGTCCTGCTGAATCATCAGGGTTACACCGAAAACCGAGGCGGCGCCGAGCAGCAGGCCGACCAGGACGGAGGCTGCGGCTGGCACCACGAACCGGGTCACGATCGGCACTCCCTATGGTCGCTGGAACAGGCTCAAACCGGGATCAACCCCGCTGGTGAACCTAGCACGGACGCCCCCGCCGTTGACCTTGCGTTGGCTGCCGACCGGGGTCATGACAGCATGTTCGGATGGTCATTCGCCTGCTTCCCCTCCGCGCCGTCGCGGCATTGACGGCCCTGCCACTGGCACTGGCGGCCTGCTCGTCGCCTGCCTCCCGCACCGCCTCGATGCCGTCAGCGGAGGTCAGTGCCGTTGCCTCCGACAGCGTCACCCCGATGGCCGGGCCACTGCAGGTCCCGGCGGCCCCGGCGCCGCCCTTCTGCGGCGACGTGTCGGCGCTGTCGACCCGGGACAAGCTGGCCCAGTTGCTCATGGTGGGTGTGAAGAACGGCGCCGACGCCCGCGCGGTGGTGGGTAGCTATCACGTCGGCGGCATCATGATCGGGAGTTGGACCGATCTGTCGATGCTCACCGACGGCACCCTCAACGACATCGCGAACCTCGGACCACTGCCGCTAGCGGTCAGCGTCGATGAAGAGGGTGGCCGGGTATCGCGGCTGTCGTCGCTGATCGGGGCGGCACCGTCGGCGCGCACACTGGCGCAGACCCAGACCCCCGATCAGGTTTACCAGTTGGCATTCGCGCGCGGTCAGCAGATGCGCGGCCTGGGTATCACCATCGATTTCGCTCCGGTCGTCGACGTCTCCAACCAGGGTGCGGACACCGTTATTGGGGACCGGTCGTTCTCCAATGACCCCGCCACCGTCACCGCCTACGCGGGTGCGTTCGCCCGCGGACTGCGTGACGCCGGAGTGCTGCCGGTACTCAAGCACTTCCCCGGCCACGGGCACGGCTCCGGTGACTCGCACACCGCAGGCGCGGTGAGCACCCCGCCGCTGTCCGAATTGATGAAAAGCGACCTGGTGCCCTACGCCACGCTGACCGCGGTGGCTCCGGTCGCGGTGATGATGGGCCACCTCGAAGTGCCCGGCCTGACCGGTGACACCCCGGCCAGCCTCAGTGCTGCCGCGGTGAACCTGCTGCGCAGCGGTGGCTACGGCGGCCCCGGCTTCAACGGCCCGATCTTCAGCGACGATCTGTCGTCCATGGCTGCCATCTCGTCGCGCTACGGCGTGGCCGAGGCGGTGTTGCGGGCGCTGCAGGCCGGCACCGACGTGGCGCTGTGGATCACCACCGCCGAGGTTCCTGCCGTGCTCGATCGGCTGGAAAAGGCCGCCACCGCAGGCGAACTGAATATGGGCGCCGTTGAGGGCTCGGTGCTGCGGATGGCCGGCATCAAGGGTTCCAGCGCACGCTGCGGCGGCTAGCCATGGCCGGTGGCGCCGGCGGCACCAAGCGACTGCCGCGTGCGGTGCGCGAGCAGCAGATGCTCGACGCCGCCGTGCAGATGTTCTCGGCGAACGGCTACCACGAGACGTCAATGGATGCCATTGCCGCCCAGGCTGACATCTCCAAGCCGATGCTCTACCTGTACTACGGCTCCAAAGAGGAGTTGTTCGCCGCCTGCCTGGGCCGGGAACTGACCCGCTTCGTCGAGACCATCCGCGCTGACATCGATCTCAAACAAAGTCCGCACGAGTTGCTGCGCCGCACCATTTTGTCGGTGTTGCACTACATCGACGCCAACCGGGCTTCGTGGATCGTGCTCTACACCCAGGCCACCAGTTCGCAGGCGTTCGCGCACACCATTCGCGACGGCCGGGAGAAGATCATCGATCTGGTGGCCCGACTGCTGGAGACAGGCACCCGAAACCCCGCACCGGATAATGATTTTCACATGATGGCGGTGGCGCTGGTGGGCGCCGGCGAGGCAGTCGCCACCCGCGTCAGCGTCGGCGACGCCGATGTCGACGAAGCCGCCGAACTATTGATCAACCTGTTCTGGCGGGGGCTCAAGGGCGCGCC
>JBAXIR010000126.1:0-7555 GCA_037138275.1 Mycobacteriaceae bacterium
CTGATGAGAGCGGTTGAGTCCACCGGGTATCACGCCTCGGTGATCGACCACGCCCAGATGAACCACGGTGACCCGATGAACTCCGGGGGCCGCATGAACTCCGGCGACCATATGAACCACGACGTGCCCGAGGAGAAGTTGCGGCCCCGCCTGATCGGATCGGCGATCCTGGCCGTCCCGGTGGTGGCGTTGTCGATGGTGATGGCGTGGCAGTTTCCCGGCTGGCAGTGGTGGGTACTCGCACTGGCCACACCGATCGTGTTCTGGGGTGGCTACCCGTTTCACTCCGCGGCGCTGAACAGTGCCCGCCACGGCACGTCCACGATGGACACCCTGGTGTCGATCGGCACCCTGGCCGCCTACTTCTGGTCGGCATTCGTCGTGATCACCGGCGCCGCCACGCATGGGCACGGGCACGTGTACTTCGAAGTCGCGGCCGCGGTCACGGTGTTCCTGCTGGCCGGCCGTTACTCCGAAGCCAAGGCCAAGCGGTCGGCAGGGTCGGCCCTGCGCGCCCTGATGTCGCTGGGCGCCAAGGAGGCCACCGTGCTGCGCGACGGGGACGAGGTTCGGATTTCCGCAGCAGAACTCGTCGTCGGCGACGTGCTCGTGGTGCGCCCCGGCGAACGTGTCGCCACCGACGGCACCGTGATCGAGGGCTCCTCGGCACTGGACACCTCGGCGATGACCGGCGAGTCGGTACCGGCCGATGTGTCCGTAGGTGACGCGGTGCTCGGCGGTGCGGTCAATACCTATGGCCGGATCCTGCTGCGCGCCAACCAGGTTGGCGCCGATACCCAGCTGGCCCGGATGGCCCGGATGGTCGCCGATGCCCAAAGCGGTAAGGCGTCGATCCAACGGCTGGCCGATCGGGTCTCGGCGGTGTTCGTTCCCGTCGTCCTGGTTATTGCCGCTCTCACGCTGGCCGGCTGGCTGGTCACCGGACACCCGGCCACGGCCGCGTTCACCGCGGCGGTCGCGGTGCTGATCATCGCCTGCCCGTGCGCGCTGGGTCTTGCCACCCCGACGGCGATCCTCGTCGGCACCGGCCGCGGCGCCCAACTCGGGGTGTTGATCAAGAAGCCACAGGTGCTCGAGACCGTCCGCGGTATCGACACCGTCGTCCTGGACAAGACCGGCACCGTGACGACCGGCCGGATGAGCGTCTCAAGCCTCGAAGTCCAACCCGGCGAGGACGCCGATGTGGTGCTGGCCCGTGCGGCGGCGATCGAAGCGGCCTCCGAGCATCCGATCGCGGCGGCGATCGTGCACGAGGCGCGTGCGCGTGGCCTGACGCCCGCCCCGGTCACCGATTTCGCCAACGATCCCGGAACCGGGGTCAGCGGCGTGGTGGACGGCACCAATGTTCGGGTGACGCGCGCCGCCGACTCCGATGGCCGCACCAGTGTGGAGGTGAGCTGGGACGGCGCCCGGCGCGGCATCATCCGGTTGGCCGATACGGTCAAGCCGACCAGTGCTGAGGCGATCGCCGAACTGAAGGCACTCGGTATCACCCCGATGCTGCTGACCGGAGACAACCAGTCGGTGGCCGTCCGCGTCGCCGCCGAGGTCGGCATCGCCGCCACTGACGTGATCGCCGGGGTACTGCCGTCGCAGAAGGCCGACGCCATCAGCGCACTGCAGGCCCGCGGCCGCCGGGTGGCCATGGTCGGCGACGGCGTCAACGACTCGGTGGCGCTGGCGACCGCCGACATCGGTATGGCGATGGGCACCGGCACCGATGCGGCCATCGAAGCCGGTGACATCACACTGGTGCGCGGTGACTTGCGCACGGTCCCGACCGCACTGCGGCTGTCATCGAAGACACTGCGGATCATCAAACAGAATCTGTTCTGGGCGTTCGGCTACAACGCCGCGGCGATCCCGCTGGCCGCGCTGGGACTGCTGAACCCGATGATCGCCGGTGCGGCGATGGCGGTGTCCTCGGTTCTGGTGGTGGCGAACAGTTTGCGGCTCAAGCGATTTCGCTGACCCTATCATCCGTCACAGTGGCACCAGCCGACGACTACCACTATCTTTTCCCGCCTCTTAGCGACTAGGTGTCGGGTCACGACCGCTATGCGTGACCGGAGTCGCTAAGAGGCGGGAACCACACCTATGTCAGGTGTCAGCCTCGCCCCGAACCCAGCGCCAGGGTCAACTCGGTGCCGTCCCGATCCACCTCGGTCAGATCCGGGCACCGCCGGCGCAGTTCGTCCATCAGCTTCGAACGAAGGGTTTGCCCGGCGGCCGGGCAGTGCTCACACGCCCCGCCGAGTTGCACGCTCACCAGATCGGGACCCACCTGCTGAACCGAAACCGACCCGCCGTGCGAGCGGATGAAGTCGCCCACCGAACCGTCGAGCAGATCCGTGGTGACCCGCGCGAGTACCTCGCCCGGGGCGGGTTCGATGATCCAGTCATTCGGCACATCCAGCGCCGCACGCAGCGCCGCCTGTACCGCCGTTCCGTGCGCCGCCCAGGACAGGTCGTCGCGCAGCCACAACCACACCGCCGTCGACTCGACCAGACCTGCCGACAAGGATCCGTCGGCAAGCAACTCACCGAGACGCCCCGGTGCCGAGTGGATGCGTCCGGCCGGCAGGCTGCCTGCCGGCACCACCCATCGCACCGCCTGCGGATCAGCCGCCACTCGTTCGGCATGCAGGGCGATCATGCGGCGCTCACCACAGCGCAGCCACGACGGTCCGCGCAGCCAGTGCCAGCACCCACGCCAGGACGAACATGTAGCCGAACGCGATCGCGGGCCATTTCCACGATCCGCTCTCCCGGCGCATCACGCCCACCGTCGACATGCACTGCAGCGCATACATGAAGAACACCAGCAGTGCAGCGATGGTCGGCGCGTCGAACAACAGCCGACCGGCCTGCGGTCCGTCCTGTACCCGCATCTCAGTCAGGGCCGCGGCCGGCTCTTCGGGGTTTTCCGCGGCCGCCACCTGACCGAGGGTGGCGACGAAAACCTCGCGGGCGGCCAACGAGGACAGGATGCCGATGTTGATCCGCCAGTCGAAGCCAAGCGGCGCGAAGACCGGCTCGACCGCCTTTCCGACCGACGCGGCGTAGGAGTGGTCGATCACATACGCAGCCACCGCCGTCTCGGAGCCGGTGTCCACCCCGGCCGCAGTCATCTCGGCGTCGCCGCGTAGCGGCAGGTTCAGCAGCACCCACAGCACCACCGTGGCGGTCATGATGATCGAGGTGACTTTGCGCAGGAATGCCGATACGGCCGTCCACACTTCTGCGGCAACGTTTTTCAGCCGCGGCACCTGATACGGCGGCATCTCCATGTAGAACGGCAGTACCGGCCCGCCCCGCGAGCTCAACTTCTTGAACACCGCGGCCACCAGCATTGCCGACACCGCGCCCATCAGATAGAGCGCGAACATCACCACGCCGCGCCCACTGAACGGCCCGATCCGGGATCCGGCCGGCAACAGGATACTCACCAGCAGGATGTACACCGGCAGTCGTGCCGAGCACGTCATCAGCGGCGCACCCATCATGGTCGCGAGACGATCCTTGGCCGACGGTAGCGACCGGGTCGCCATGATGCCGGGTATGGCGCATGCCACCGACGACAGCAGTGCCACGAACGCGCGTCCCTCCAAGCCGGCACGGGCCATCACCCGGTCCATCAGGAATGCGGCGCGGGCCAGATAGCCGGTGCCCTCGAGTAGCGCGATCAACACGAACAGCAACACGATCTGTGGCAGGAACACCAGCACACTGCCGACGCCCCCGATGACGGCCTGCGACAGGAACCCCGACAGCCACGGAATGTGAACGCGCGCCGCGACCAGATCCCCCAGCCATCCGAAGCCCGCTTCGACGTATCCCTGCAGTGGCGCGGCGACGGTGAAGATGGTCTGGAAGAAGAGAAACATCGTCACAGCGAAGATGGCGGTGCCGATCACCGGGTGCAGCATCACGGCGTCGATGCGTCGGGTGCGGTGGTCGACCTCGGGTACCTGATAGTCGCAGGAGGCGAGCACCGACTCGATCCACGCGGTCACCTCGGCCGGATCGGTGGGTGGCGCCACCACCGGTGTGCTCCAGGAGTCGGATTCGGCCATCACCTGTCGCAGACCCGCCACACCGTCGCGATGGCCGGCCACCACGGGCACCACCGGCACGCCCAGCGCCCGGGTGAGTGCGGCGATGTCCAACCGGCCCCGGCGGCGGGCCAGGTCGTCGGTGAAGGTGAGCACCACGCAGATCGGAAGTCCGGTCTGGTGCACCTGGGCGATCAGACCCAGCGAGCGACGCAACGTCGTCGCATTGAGCAACACCAACAGGGCGTCGGGAACTCCGAGGCCGACACTGCGGTGGTTGGCCCTGTGTTGGTCGGCCCGGTGTTGGTCGGCCCGGTGTTGGTCGGTGTCGAGGACGTCGACGACGATCTGCTCGTCGGGGCTGATCGGATCCAGGCTGTAGGCACCGGGCAGATCCTCGACCACCACGGTGTCCCGGTCGTCGACCCGCGTGCGGCCCTCGAAGCGGGCGACGGTGACGCCGGGGTAGTTGCCGGTCTTGGCGTGCAGTCCGGTCAGCGCATTGAACAGGGTGGTCTTGCCGGAGTTGGGGCTGCCGACGACGGCGAACCGCTTCAGTCCGATGTTGGCCGTCGTTGATCCGCCGCCGCCATGATGTGCGTGGCCCATCAATCGGCCGGTTTCGCGGTGATGCAGCGGGCCTGTACGCCGCGCAGGGCGATCTCGTAATCGCCGACGCCGAATATCACCGGATCGCCCAGAGGGGCACGACGGATCATCGTCACCTCGACACCCGGTGCCAGTCCCAGATCGAAGAGTCGCCGCGCCGTACTTGGTTCCACCACGTCGCTGTAGCCGAGCACGATGGCGCGCTTGCCGCGGTCCAGATCAGCCAGTGTCATCGCTGCTGCTCCCGGGGTGCCGGACACCAACCGGCGCCGGCGCATCTGCTCGGACACCGATGACATGAAGTTAGGGTAGGCGAACCAATTAACCGGTGTCGAGTGGGCCCCGGTGACCGGGGACCCTGTGGCAGACGAACCGGTCCTGGCTGCGACACTGGTTTGCATGACCGAGCAGGCGGTTCCCCCGACCGCCTCGGCGAAGCTGTTCGCCGAGGCCTGCGCGGTAATTCCGGGCGGGGTGAACTCCCCGGTGCGGGCGTTCAACTCCGTCGGCGGCACACCCCGCTACATCACCTCGGCGCGGGGTTGCTGGCTGACCGACGCCGACGGCAACCGTTACGTCGACCTGATCTGCTCCTGGGGCCCGATGATCCTGGGCCACGCCCACCCGGCCGTGGTGGAAGCCGTACAGCGCACCGCGGCCGACGGGCTGTCGTTCGGCGCGCCGACGGCAGGCGAGACCGAATTGGCCGCCGAGATCATCACCCGGGTCGCCCCGGTGCAGCGGGTGCGACTGGTCAACTCCGGAACCGAGGCCACCATGAGCGCGGTGCGTCTGGCCCGCGGCTTCACCGGCCGGGCAAAGATCGTCAAGTTCTCCGGCTGCTATCACGGCCACGTCGACGCCCTGCTGGCCGATGCCGGCTCCGGCGTGGCCACCCTCGGCCTGCCGTCCTCGCCCGGGGTCACCGGGGCGACGGCCGCCGACACGATCGTGCTGCCCTATAACGACGTCGCCGCCGTGGAGCAGACCTTCGCCGCCTTCGGCGACAGCATCGCCGCGGTGATCACCGAGGCCTGCCCCGGCAATATGGGCACGGTGGCACCGCTGCCCGGCTACAACGCCGCGCTGCGCCGGATCACCGAACAGCATGGTGCGTTGCTGATCTTTGACGAGGTGATGACCGGATTCCGGATGAGCCGATCCGGTTGGTACGGAATCGATCCGGTCGAGGCCGACCTGTTCACCTTCGGCAAGGTGATGAGTGGCGGACTTCCCGCTGCGGCTTTCGGCGGGCGCACCGACGTGATGGAACGACTCGCTCCGCTGGGTCCGGTGTATCAGGCCGGCACGCTGAGCGGAAATCCGGTTGCGGTGGCCGCCGGCCTGGCCACCCTGCGCAACGCTGACGATGCGGTATACGCCGCGTTGGACGCCAATGCGGACCAATTAGCCGGACTGCTGTCGGAGGCATTGATCAAAGCCGGTGTGGCACATCAGGTTCCGCGGGCCGGTAACTTTCTTTCGGTGTTCTTCGCCGAGGAACCGGTACGAGACTTCGCCGCCGCCCGAGCCAGCGAAACCTGGCGCTTCCCGGCGTTCTTCCACGCCCTGCTCGACGCGGGTGTCTATGCACCGCCGAGTGCATTCGAAGCCTGGTTCGTGTCAGCCGTACTTGACGACGACGCCTTCGAGAAGATCGCTGCCGCACTGCCGGCCGCGGCGCGGGCCGCCGCCCAAGCGAGGCCGGTATGAAAACCACGGTGCACGTGATGCGCCATGGCGAAGTGCATAACCCGGATAGGATCCTCTACGGCCGAAAGCCCGGCTTCTATCTCTCCGAGCGTGGCAGGGCCCAGGCGCAGGCGGTCGCCGACGCACTGGCCGACCACGACATCGTCGCGGTCGTCGCCTCACCTCTGGAACGCGCCCAGCAGACCGCGGCACCCATCGCCGCCCACCACGGATTGACGATCGGCACCGACGCCGATCTCATCGAGTCCGAGAACATCTTCCAAGGCCAACGCGTCTCGCCGGGTGACGGCGCCCTGCGCGACCCGCGGAACTGGAAGTACCTGACCAATCCGTTTCGGCCGTCGTGGGGTGAGCCCTACAAACAGGTCGCCGCCCGGATGCGGCGCGCGGTTGCGCAGGCTCGACTGCTCGGCATCGGACACGAGGTGGTCTGCGTGAGTCATCAACTGCCGGTGGAGACTCTGCGTCGCTCGATGCTCGGCCATCGCCTGCCGCACGACCCGCGCCGGCGAATGTGCGACCTCGCCTCTCTGAACACCTTCGTCTTCGACGACGAGGAACTCATCGACTGGAAGTACTGGGAGCCGGCGGGAGAGTGAAGCAGCTCTTCGCGAACGCGCTCGTCGCGGCTGCTGTGGCGACGGTGGTTGCCGGCTGTTCCACCGGTGACGACGCCGTCGCCCAGGGCGGCACCTTCGAATTCGTCGCACCCGGCGGCAGGACCGATATCACCTACGATCCGCCGCAGAGCCGCGGAGTACCCGGCCGGGTGTCCGGACCGGACCTGATGGACACCGCGCGCATCCTCTCCCTCGACGACTTCGCCGGCAAGGTGGTGGTGATCAACATCTGGGGTCAGTGGTGCGGGCCGTGCCGCGCCGAGATCACCCAGTTGCAGAAGGTGTATGACGCCACCCGGGACGAGGGCGTGGCGTTTCTGGGAATCGATGTGCGCGACAACGACATCGACGCGCCGCGGGATTTCATCACCGACCGCAAGATCACTTTCCCGTCCATCTACGACCCGGCCATGCGCACCATGATCGCCTTCGGCGGTAAATACCCGACCACCGTGATCCCGTCGACGGTGGTGCTGGACCGCCAGCACCGGGTGGCCGCGGTGTTCCTCCGTGAACTGCTGGCCGAGGATCTGACGC
>JBAXIR010000127.1:0-7428 GCA_037138275.1 Mycobacteriaceae bacterium
GATCGATCACCGCGCCCGTAGCTGGTGCGGCCCGCCGCGCCGCGGCTCTCGCGGTCGTGGATCCGGAGCCCGCGACGGACAGCGTTGCGGCCGATGACTTCACGGTTGTGCCGCCTGCGGTGGAGCTGCCGGAGCCGGCTGGGCCGGATATCAGGGTGCACATCGATCCGATGCCCGATCCGGTCGAGGCCTACGAGGTGACGGCATTCCTGTCTGAAGCGGACAACGGTGTCTCCGACGGCGCCGACACCGATCCGCTGGTGCCGGCCGACCCGCTGGCATCCGGGGAGCTGTTGGCCTTCGTGCGGCGGAACACCCTGGCCTTAGCGAGCTCCAATGCTGTTGCGCCACAGGTGACTTCGTCAGCGACGGTGACGAGTGGCACCCTGAGCGCCAACCCGGTTACGGACTCGTCACTCACCGATGGCATCGTCCAGGGCAATTTGAACGCCGTCAGCACCCGCTCGGGCGTGACCCTGGTGTACTCGTTCATCGGTGGCACCTGCGGCAGTAACTGCGGATTGGGTGATATCAACGGCAAGATCAGCCTGGGCACTGTGCCCAACGGGGTCGACACGACGGACCCGCAGAGTTACACGATCCTGCCGTACGCGAATTGGCTCGATGGCGGGACCAAGGGCACCCAGACGTTTGGGGTGCGGGTCACCGAGGTCACCGGATTCGACACGTTTGTGACCGCTATCCCATTGGTTGGAACGTTCGCCGCGCCAATCATCGATCTTCTCCAGAAGCTGCCATTGATCAGTGATCTTCTGGCACCCATCATCGGCTCCTCAGTGGTGGCGATGGTCAGCGTCGACGTCGCGGCCTTGGCGCCCGCCGATGACACCCCGATCGCCTACACCTACACAGTTACCTCGTTCGACGGCGTGGGAATCAGCACCAACTTCTTCCCGGCGGCAGGCATCGCGCCCGGCGTCGACGCGCCGACCGTCATCAACATGCCCGGCCTGGCAAGCGCGGGCCTGTCCAATCCATATTCGACCTGCGGCATCTGTGGCGGAACGCCTAAGACGGCGGAAACCCTCGGCGTCAAACCCCTGCGAGACGCCGGCTACAACGTGGTCACCGTGACTCCGCGCGGCGAGTTCAACTCCGGCGGCATCCTGCAGTTGGATAACCCGTTCTTCGAAGGCCGTGATGTGTCCTCAGTAGTGTCCTGGATCGCGTCGGACACGGCCGCCGAACTGAACGTCGTCGGTGACCCGAAGGTCGGCATGGTGGGCGGTTCCTACGGAGGCGGCATTCAGTTGACCGCAGCGGCCACCGACCCGCGGATCGACGCCATCGTTCCCGATATCGCGTGGAACTCATTGAACTCCTCGCTGTACCCGGACAACACCTTCAAGACCGTCTACGGGTCGCTGCTGTACCTGTCGTTGCTGACCACCGGTGCCCGGGTCAACAGTCAGATCCCGCGGGCCATCCTGACCGGTGACCTGTTCGGCTTCATCACCGAGACTGCCCAGGCTGTGATCGCCAGTAGTGGCCCGACCTCGCTGCTCAACCAACTCCAGGCGCCGACATTGCTGACCCAGGGCATTGTGGATGTGCTGTTCCCGCTGCAGCAGTCGCTACTGAGCGCGCAGACAATCCTCGGCAATCTCTACAACACCATTGCCCCGGGGTCGGTGCCGGCCAAGGTGATCTGGTTCTGCGGCGGCCACGGCGTTTGCAATGACCCGGTTACCGAAGATCAGGGCGCGGTGCTCAAGGCCGGCGCGCTGGCCTATCTGGAGCAGTACGTCAAGGGCACCGGTTCGGCTGCGGACGCCATTAAGAACTTCCAGTGGTTCGACCAACTCGGTAAGGGTTACAAGTCGGACTTACTTCCGTACGAGTCTGGCTTCAACAACCTAGGTCCTATCCCCGGCAACTCGGACGGGGGATTCCTCCCGATCGTTCCGATCCTCGGCGGATCCAATGGACAGGGCGGTCTCTACGGTCTCGGCGGCGGTTCGCCGGCAAGCAATGCGATCAACGTGCCGATCACTGTTGGTGCGGGTACTCAGGTTGTCGGCGCGCCCACCTTGACGTTCGACTACCAGGGCATCGGCACGACCCGAGCGGTGTACGCCCAGGTGATCAATAATGCCACCGGTCAGATACTCGGCAATATCGTCACTCCGTTGCCGGTGACACTGGACGGTAAGCCGCGCATGCTGACCATGAATCTGTCGGACATCGTCTACACCTACGATCCAAAAGCCACAGGTGCGCAACTCACCGTTCAGATCACCAGTTCGGCTTCGGCGTTCGAGAACTTGACCTCGTTCGGGTTGATGAACATCTCGAACGTCACCGTGACGATGCCGAACCGGACAGCGTCCTAGCCGGCGTCCCCATCGCAGCCCTGCGGGAGAGATGCTGAACTTAGATCAGCTCGGCAGTCGGTGACGGCTCTTGCCGGTAGGCCGCTTGTTACGAAGGGCGCCGCCGGCAGCCTCCGGCACGTCACCCGCAACGGTGGGTTCGTCCTTGAGCTGGGCAGCCTCGGTCTCGAGGATGTCGGATCCAGCATCACTGGCATCTACCGCGCTGTCGGCTGCTATTGCATCGTCCTCGGATGATGCGGCCATGTTCTCGGCAATGGCCTCGTCGACGGTCTCATCGGGCACCGTCGCCGGCTCCGCCGCGCTGACCTCATCGTCGGTCTTTTTGCCGCGCTTCCACGTCCGCTGTTTGACCGTCTTCTCCTTCAGAGGCTTCGCGGGTTTCTCTGCAGCGGGCGGCTTTTCGGCCACGGCCGACAAGTAGTAGGCCGCAATCCCCAGCACCGCGATCGCCGCGGCCGCCCCGTAGACGGCGAACAGCCACGGGCCGGCGGCGTCGCTCGTGATCCAGATCTCCGCGATGGCTGTCAGGATGATCACGACGCCGGCTGCCACATGCAGGACCGCAGACCAGGCACGCAGTCGCAGTGCCAGTTCGGGAGTACCCAACTCCGGCTTGATCGACTGCCGCAGGCTGAGCACAACGGGTATGGCAGCCAAGGCGATCGGCACGCCAGCGGCGACTCGACCGACGGTCGCCAGCGTGCCGGGGAAGTCACCCGTCAGGACCCACCAGCGGGGCAGGACGAATAGGACGTACAGGACGATGCCGACCACTGACAGGGCGAGGTGCAGTGTCGTCGCGGCGCGCCGCTGCATACCTCTCCTAGGGATAGGTGCGATCTGAGGTGTGGACAGACACAGTCGTATTCACACCTCGGAAGGGTGGCGGAGGATAGGGGATTTGAACCCCTGAGGGCTATTAACCCAACCCGCGTTCCAGGCGAGCGCCATAGGCCACTAGGCGAATCCTCCGTCGGCAATCGTAGCCGACCGGACGGGTCTGCTGTTTCGGCTGGCTGTCCCGGCCGGGATGGCGGGTATTAGACTCGCGGTGGACCCCGCGCGGCGTCCAACCTGTGAACTCCCCCAGGGCTGGAAGGCAGCAAGGGTCAACGGGCTCTGGCGGGTGCGCGGGGTCCCCTTCTCGCCGGGCCCGGCGAACTCGCGGCGTTGACGAAAGGCTCATGGTGTCGTTTCAGTCCCTGGCCCGTGACGAACTCCAGGCGCAGCATGAACTTGAACTGCGTAACTACGCCGGTCTTCAGGCCAAGACGTTGTCTCTGGACCTCACCCGCGGCAAGCCCTCCGGTGAACAACTCGACCTGTCCAACGCACTGCTGGCTTTACCTGGCAGCGGTGACTACCGCGACGATGAGGGCACCGACACCCGCAACTACGGCGGCCTCCAGGGACTGCCGGGCCTGCGCGCCATTTTCGGTGAACTGCTCGGCATCGGTGTGCCCAACCTGGTCGCCGCGAACAACTCCAGCCTGGAACTGATGCACGACATCGCGGTGTTCTCGATGCTGCACGGCGGTGTCGATTCGCCGAGACCCTGGATTCAGGAACCGGTACTGAAGTTCCTGTGTCCCTCGCCGGGCTATGACCGCCACTTCGCGATCACCGAAAGCCTGGGTATCGAGATGATCGCCGTCCCGATGCGCGACGACGGCCCCGACGTTGACATGATCGAAGAGCTCGTAGCCGCCGACTCCGCGATCAAGGGAATGTGGTGTGTGCCGCTGTACTCCAACCCCACCGGCACCGTCTACTCGTCGGAGGTGGTGCGCCGACTGGTCCAGATGCGAACCGCCGCAACCGATTTCCGGATTTTCTGGGACAACGCGTATGCGGTGCACACTCTCACGCCTGATTTTCCCCGGCAGATTGATGTGTTGGAGTTGGCTGCGGCGGCAGGACACCCGAACCGCCCGCATGTGTTCGCCTCGACGTCCAAGATCACCTTTGCCGGCGCGGGGGTCAGCTTCCTCGGTGGGTCACAGGACAACATCGCCTGGTATCTGAAGCATGTTGCGAAGAAGACGATCGGTCCCGACAAGGTGAACCAACTGCGGCATCTGCGGTACTTCGGCGACGCCGATGGGGTGCGCTCGCTCATGCTGCGCCATCAGAAGGTGCTGGCGCCCAAGTTCGCTTTGGTCCTCGATATTCTCAACCGGCGGCTGGCGGACTCCAAGATCGCCTCCTGGACCGAACCAACGGGCGGCTACTTCATCAGCCTTGACGTGCTGCCGGGGACGGCGAAGCGGACTATCGCGCTGGCCAAGGACGCCGGCATCGCCGTGACGGAGGCCGGAGCGGCGTTCCCGTATCGGAAAGACCCGGAGGACAAGAACATTCGGATCGCGCCAAGTTTCCCGACCATCGCCGAACTGACCGCGGCGATCGACGGCCTGGCTACCTGTGCCCTGCTGGCGGCAACCGAATCGCTGCTGCGCCCGCAAGCCGTCTGATGTTGTCGGTAGCCTGCTGAGGTGGCGCTCTACCGGAAATACCGACCGGCGACCTTTGCCGAGGTGGTCGGCCAGGAGCACGTCACCGAACCACTGTCGACGGCATTGGCGGCCCACCGGATTAACCACGCCTACCTGTTCTCCGGGCCGCGTGGGTGCGGCAAGACATCGTCGGCCCGCATTCTGGCCCGCTCACTGAACTGCGAGCAGGGTCCGACTCCGACGCCGTGCGGGGAGTGCGACTCCTGTGTCGCCCTGGCACCCAATGGCCCCGGCTCGGTCGACGTCGTCGAACTCGACGCCGCCAGCCACGGCGGCGTCAACGACACCCGCGAACTACGCGAGCACGCGTTCTACACCCCGGCCCAATCGCGCTACCGCATCTTCATCATCGACGAAGCGCACATGGTGAGTAAGGAGGGATTCAACGCGCTGCTGAAGATCGTCGAGGAGCCGCCCGAGCACCTGATCTTCGTGTTCGCCACCACCGAACCGGACAAGGTGCTGGCCACCATCCGCTCGCGCACGCATCACTATCCCTTCCGGTTGCTGGCACCCCGAACTATGCGTGGCCTCATCGAGGGCATCCTGGCCTCCGAGGATGTCGAGATCGACGACGCGGTATTCCCACTGGTCATTCGGGCCGGCGGCGGCTCACCTCGGGACACCCTGAGCGTGCTTGACCAACTACTGGCCGGGGCCGACGGCAACCGGGTGCACTACCCGCAGGCCCTGGCACTGCTGGGAGCCACCGATGTCGCGCTGATCGACGATGCCGTCGACGCACTGGCCGCAGGAGATGCCGCCGCACTATTCGGAGCGGTCGAATCGGTGGTCGATGCCGGGCATGACCCACGCCGGTTCGCCATTGACCTGCTGGAGCGCTTTCGCGATCTCATTGTGCTGCAAGCCGTTCCGGATGCTGCCAGTCGTGGTGTGGTGGATGCACCCGGCGACGTGTTGGACCGGATGCGCGAGCAGATGGTCCGTGTCGGCCCCGCCACACTGGCGCGCTACGCCGAGGTGGTGCACGCCGGGTTGGGCGAGATGCGTGGTGCGACGGCCCCCCGGCTACTGCTCGAGGTGGTCTGCGCACGGCTGCTGATGCCGTCGGCCAGCGACACCGAGGCAGCCCTGCTACAACGGGTTGAGCGCATCGAGACCCGGTTGGATATCTCGATTCCGGCCGGCGAGGCCGCTGTCAGTGCCGCCCCACCGCTTGCCGACAAGCAGTACACCCGAAAGACACCGGCTCTCACGCCACAGACGGCGACACCGGATGCGCCGCCAGCCAGACCGATTTCCGCACCGTCACCGACCCCTGAACCTGAACCCGAACCTGAACCCGGACTGCAGATCGAACCTGAATCCGAACCGCCGCCCCAACCGCCGCTGCCCGCATCGGAGCCGCCCGCACCGGAGCCCGAGCCCGCCACCGCACCCGCCGCCGCGTCGGCAACGTCGGCAACGTCGGCCGGCGGTCCGGCTGAGCCGAGCGCGGCGGACGTTCGCAAAGTGTGGTCAACGGTGCGTGACAAGGTCCGCGAGCGGAGCCGCACCACCGAGGTGATGCTGTCCGGCGCAATCGTTCGGGTGGTGCAGGACGGCACGCTGATCCTGGCCCACGAGTCGGCCCCGCTGGCCAAGCGGCTGTCCGAGCAGCGCAATGCCGATGTCATCCGCGATGCCCTCAAAGACTTGCTCGGGGTGGATTGGCGGGTGCGGTGCGAACTCGGTGTGGGCATGCCGGCGGCGGAAGCGGACGCGGTCGCGCCGGAACCCGAGTCGGACCCTGTCGACGAACGTCGAGCCGAGGAGGACGGCATGATCGCTGAAGTGGGTCGCGACGATGCCGCGCCGCGGCGCGATCCCGAAGAAGCTGCGCTGGAGCTGTTGCAGACCGAACTGGGCGCGCGACGCATCGACGGCTGACTTTCGGCACGTACGCTTGGCCGCGCCGCATCACAGCCCCGATGGACATCGCGACTACCGAGGAGATTGATGGCACAGGTCAGCGCATCGAGCAGCATCCTGATCGACGCCGAGCCCACCGTCGTGCTCGACGCCGTCGCCAACTACCAGACTGTTCGCCCGAAGATCCTGTCCCCGCACTACAGCCGGTACCGGGTGTTGGAGGGCGGCCAGGGCCGCGGCACCGTCGCGAGTTGGACACTGCAGGCGACGAAGTCGCGGTCGCGCGAGATTCGCGCCACCGTTGATGTCGCGGGGCGCACCGTCATCGAGAAGGACGCCAACTCGACATTGGTCACCAACTGGACGGTGGCTCCGGCCGGGGCCGCCGGGTCTAGCGTGACCGTGAAGACCTCCTGGAAAGGGGCCTCCGGTATCGGCGGTTTCTTTGAGCGCAGCTTCGCACCGGTCGGCCTGCGCAAGATCCAGGCCGAGGTGCTCGCCAACCTCAAGAGAGCGGTTGAGAGTAAGAGCGGTTAGGGCCTAGGTAGTGCGGGGCGGTTGGGTCGCCAGGAACGCGACCACACCCTGTGCGACGGCGTTCGCGTACTTCTGGCGGCCCTCCTCGCTTTCCATCAAGTTTGAGTCCAGCGGGTTCTTCATATTGCCGAGCTCAACCAGGATCG
>JBAXIR010000128.1:0-7291 GCA_037138275.1 Mycobacteriaceae bacterium
GGAAGATCGAATGCGATGACCCGATACCCCTGGGCAACAAGCGGTTTGACGAAGACAGCGAGGTGGGCGCGGCATCCGCCCCAACCGTGCACCAGGAACACCGACGGCCCGTCACCCCACGCTTCACCTGCGATCCGATGCCCATCCCAGAACGCTTCAACGGGCTCGCCTGCGGCGACGCCGGGCGGCATGCGCAAACTCATGTCAACGGCCGGTGGTGTGCACCACAGCTCGACTGCCCACCTCGACCCGATGGCCGGCGCAAGGCGCTCCAACACTGCGAATGCCCGGCAGACGCGTGAGGAAACGGGCGGCA
The DNA here is from genome assembly GCA_037138275.1 of Mycobacteriaceae bacterium. GTDB lineage: Bacteria > Actinomycetota > Actinomycetes > Mycobacteriales > Mycobacteriaceae > Mycobacterium. The sequence goes on from JBAXIR010000128.1 coordinate 317, forward strand.
CGACGCCAGAGTCGGTCACTGCGCGTCGTGCTTCCGGCGGAGAGCAGCATCTGACATGGCGGGAATTTTACGATCCGAGACTGTCGACGCCACGATCGCGGTTCTACATATGCCTTCCGCCATAGCGCGGGATTGACAGTCCTACCCACCCTTGCGCTGTCGCCGATCGCCAAGCACCCGCATTAACCCCAACGCCCGCAGACCCGCAGACGGGGCTGCATCACTGGCGCGTGCCACGACGCCACGCCAGCGCGGCACGACCCGAAAGATCTGACTGCCCTCCAGCAACTCGAGACCGGCGTCGGCCACGTCGCCCGCGGACAAGGGCTTCGGCCCGGAGAACAGCATCGCCGCGCCCGGGTCGGTGGCCCGCGAGGTGACCATCTCGGTGGCCACGACATCAGGGCATAGCGCTCGCGCGCGAATCGGCAGCCCGGCATGGTCGAGGTCACCCTGGAGCGACGTGGTGAACGACAGAACGGCCGCCTTGGTCGCCGCATACAGTGCCAAGCCGGGCACCGGCGCCAGTGCTGAGATCGACGCGATATTGAGAATGCCGCCGCCGATGGCCGACATGGCACCGACCGCGGCGCGCGAACCGGCAACCACGCCACGGACGTTGACGTCCAGGACGCTGATCACTTCCTCATCGGTGTGCGTCCAGCAGTCGCCGGCGATGAGGATGCCGGCGTTGTTCACCCACACCGCCAACCGGCCCTCTGCGCACGCCCGCGCTGCGATGTCGCGGTGGCCGGCGGGGTCCCGGACGTCCTGGGCGGCGCTCCATGCCCCACGGCCGACCTCAGTCGCGGCACGCGCGGCGGCGTCGCCGTCGATATCGGTCAGCAGGACCCGGTGGCCACGGTCGGCGAGACGTGCGGCGATGGCCAAGCCGATACCGCGGGCCGCGCCGGTGACGACGGCGGTTGTGGGATCAGCCATCAGGTTCTCCTCGGGGATTGAACTAAAAGGCCGCGACGCGCTGAGGCTACCGGCCGATCGCACGATCGATTTGACCCGGGGCGCTGACATCAACCCGGCAGCATTATCAACGCAAGGGAGCCAGATGCTGTTCAGCGCGTTGACTTCACCCGGCCCCCGACTCGCCGGGGCCGCCTACCGGGATTGGGCGGCTCCATGGTGGATCATCGACAAATGGCCGGCAGCATTGCGGCGCTAGTGATTTTTCGACGAGGGCGATCAAGTCCCCGCCCTCAGAACTGCGTGCTAAGACGCGCTGCTACGTCATTCAATCACCAGGTGGGTACATGAATATCGAACCTGAAGTCCGCGACTGGCTCGCCGCACTGGAACTCGCAGAGGCTGTCGCCGAACGGAACACGGAAAAAGTCGCGGCGGTATATGCGGATGTGATGGCCAACGAGTCGCCGCGTCTGCTCCCGCTACTGCAGGCCTTCGTCAACGTCGTACCACCCGACCCGGAACGCATCGCAGATCTGCGACGCAAAGTCGAACTGGTGGTCTTCGAACAGATCACCGAGGGAATGACGCACTGAGCTTCCGCATTGTGGCGTGCATGCCGTTCATCGGATGTACCCGGCCCAGTATCGCCTTGGGCACCTTGCACACGACGGTGTAGTTGGTGTCGACAACATTGGCGATCGGCGTCAGAGCCGTTTGTGAAACCAGTTGGTAGGCATCGATGATCGACTGTCCGGTTAAGTCGGCCACCCAGAGCACCATCTGCTGATGCGCAATGCGAAAGGCATCCTCGAGTGGCCGGGCCGAACCCGTCGTCATGAGGAACTCGTCGCTCTCCAGTCGCGGCCATGCGGTGGGGGTTCCCGGAATCAGATCGAGAACCACGGTGGTATCCATCGCGCATTCCACCGCCACACCGCAGGTCTCGCCCTCGCCCTGGCGGGCGTGGCCGTCGCCGAGGCTGAACATCGCACCTTCCACATTGACGCCCAGGTAACACGTCACACCGGCACGCATCTCCGGGGTATCCATGTTGCCTCCCCAGTCCCCCGGTGTGAGCGACGATCGCACCTCGCCGAGACCGGGGGCGACGCCGACGGTGCCGTGCATCGGGTCCAGTGGCAGTGCCGCGGTGAAGTCGGTGTCGGCGGCGGCGTAACGCACTACTGAGTCGGCGCGGTCGATCTCGTAGATCCAGGTGCGCTCGAGCAGTGACTCGTGCAGCATCGCGGTGGTGGGGGTGGCGGTGAGGGATCCGAAGAACGGCACCGTGCTGCTCACGCCCCAGGCCTCCCGAGGTTGGATCGAGATGAAATGCACCGCAAGTGTGTCCCCGGGCCGGGCACCTTCGACATAGAAGGGCCCGGACTGGGGGTTGAGCATCCGCGGATCGCACACCTGGCTGGCCATATCCGTGGTGGCCCTGACCCGCCCACCGAAGCAGTCGAACGTCCACGTGGACAGCACCGTGCCGGGTCGCACCGACGCAACCGGCGCCACGCCGCCGAAGGTGTAGGTGTAGGTGGCGGGGTCGGCGTCGGCGTCCGGCTCCCACCTGAGGTGTTCGATCACGAGCGAATCAGGCTCGCTCGTGCGCCTCTGCGATGGTGGTCCTGCCGATCTCCGCATAGAGATCCGGTGCCTTGGCGCGTACCACCAGTGCGTAGACGACGCCAATGCCCAGGATTCCAATGACGTAATACGGCATCAACTGGAACACCTGACTGTCGGCGGCCAGGCCCGCGGCAAAATTGCGGTTTGACCACAACAGGTAGAGCGCGTAGATCATGCCGGCCGCACCGATGATCGGGGCGATCAGCGACATGATGACGTTGCCCTGGTGAACCTTCTTGACCCAGAAGTACCAGATCACCGCGAAGCACGTGATGGTCTGCACGATGAGAACCATCGCGGTACCGATAAGGGCAAGCAGCCCATAGACATTCACGTAGGGAATCAGCTCCGGCGTCGCCACCGGGGTGCCGCTGTCATCGGGGACGTAGACGTTGGTGAAGAATGCGAACAGGGCCAGCAGCACAATGGTGATGATGGTCTGCACCAGTGAGGCCAGCGCGGGCGAGCCATGCTTGGCATTGATCGCGCCCAGTGAGTTCCGCACGAATGGCGTCATGCTCTCGCGGCCCATCGCGTAGATGTAGCGGCTGGCGGCATTGTGGAACGCCATGGCGCAGGCGAAGGAACCCACGACGACCAGCAGCTTGTAGACGGTTGTAAGAAGTCCGCCGAGGTTCGCGTTGACTAGATTGAGCCACAGGTCAATGGGCGTGGTGCCCGCGGATACCTTCACGGCCTGCTGAAAGCCATTGCCCACGACCACCATCCACGACATGAAGGTGTAGAACAATCCGAGGCCGACCACGGCGATGATCGTCGCCAATGGGACGTTGCGTTTGGGATCCTTGGATTCCTCGCCGTACACCGCGGTGGTCTCGTAGCCGATCCAGGACCAGAAAGCGAAGAAGATACCGATCGCCGCGACACCTGCGGTGACGCCACTGCCGAAGGCGTTCTCCGGAAGGTTGCCGAAGCCTGCGGCGGGGTTCACCGTCTGGCTCGGCGCGAAACCATCTGGGCCACCTTTGAACAGCACCGACATGCCCACCGCGAACAGCAGCAGCACCTCACATACCAGGGTGACGCTGAGCAGGCTGGCAGCCAGGGTGATGGAGTAGTAGGTCAGCAGCGCGATGACGATGGCCGCGACGATCCCGATGATCAGCCAGTGCACCGTGATGCCCAACGGCTCGAAAATGTACTGGGCGGCGAAGTAGGCGAAGCCACCAATCAGCGATCCCTCGAAGATGACGTAGGCGACCGTCGCGAGCAGACCGGACGCCATTCCCCAGATCTGGCCCAGGCCTTGGGATATGAAGCCGTAGAAAGCGCCGGCCGTGGTGACGTGGCGGGCCATGGCGACGAAGCCGAGGGTGAAGATGGTCAGCACGACCGTGGCGAACAGATAACCGCCGGACACGGCAATGCCGTTGCCGTAGCCGACGGCGATCGGAACATTGAAGCTCATGGCCGTGATGGGTGCCGCGTTGGCCACCGCCATGAACAGCACACCGAACAAGCCGACGGCGCCGGCTTTCAATTTCGCGGCATCACGCTCACTGGGCCGATGATCGCCGGGCACGACGTCTGGGCCGTCCTCAAGACTGCTACTCATCCAAACCTCCTGAGAGAACACCGCACCACGCCGGCGACGTTGCGGAAGTTAAACACCACACCTGCGGCATCAATGACCTTTCCGCGAATTCCGGACGACGAGATCGTAAACGCTGTGGCGGGATCCGGCATCCGGTGGGAGCTACCCGGAGCCCGGGTCCTTCCGCGGTCGGTGAGATGCGGTGCTCAGTACTTCACCCAGAGACAGTTGCCAGAAAGCCCGGCATAGAACAGATTCGGCAGCATCTCCAGCGACAGCGACTGACCCTGCGCCCCTTGCGAAACCTGTGGCGCCGACAGCACCCCGGCTTCGATCACCGTCTCCTGCTGGGCGCGGCACACCGTCTCGGAGTCCTGAGGTGTGGCCGTCCACTGCCCGGAGGTCAGGTTGGGGTTACGCATCCCCTGCCCGTGCAGTGTGATCATCGGGCCGTAGCTGAGCCACTGGTCGTTCGGCTCGAACGGGGTCGGGGCTGGCGTCCAAACGAAGCGGGCGTCGATCTCCTCTTGGCAGACCACATAGGACTGCTCGTCGGGCAGCAGTGTCATGGTGCCCGCGAGGTCAGCGGGGCACGGCGCCTCCAACTGGGGCGGCGGCACGTCCGCGTGGGCGATTCCGGGTGAGAACACGGCCAGGGCAGCAACGAACCCCGACGCTACGGTGCGGCACCGCGTCATCACATTCTCCCCAACTGTCACGCCAACCTCGTGCGTATCACACGATACGGGGTCATCACGGCGGTGACCAGTCAGAAACCGGGTTAGACGTAGAGCTCGTCGATGCTTCCGTGGAAGGTGTCTACGACGGATTTGCGCTTAAGTTTGAGGCTCGGAGTCAGATCACCCGCCTCGACCGTCAACTCCCGGTCGATGATCGAGAACTTCTTCACCTGCTCCCACCGGTTCAGATGCTTATTGAGTTGCTCGACGTAGCCGCCGACCATCTCCCGGGTCTTCTCGTCGTGCGCGATCTCGCTGAACGACTTGCCACCCAGTCCGTTGTCGGCCGCCCACTCCTGGATCGCCTCGGCTTCCAGGCTGACCAGGGCGACGCAATACGGCTTTCCCTCGCCGTAGACGATTATCTCGCTGGCATACGGGCAGACCGCTTTGAAGTTTGCCGAAATAGCCGACGGCGCAACATATTTGCCCTGGGAGGTCTTGAACATGTCCTTCTTGCGATCCGTGATGCGCAGGAAGCCCTCGGCATCGAGTTCGCCGATGTCGCCGGTGTGGAACCAGCCACCGGCGTTGATCGCCTCGGCGGTTGCCTCCGGAAGGTCGTGGTAGCCGTTCATCACGCCGGGACCCTTCAGCAGGATCTCGCCGTCCTCGGCGATCTTGACCTCGGTCTGCGGCAGCGTCCATCCGACGGTGCCGAACCGGTAGGCCGACGGCCTGTTGATCGACGAGGCGGCCGACGTCTCAGTGAGTCCGTAGCCCTCCAGCACGATGACGCCGACGGCGTCGAACCACTGGGCAATCTCGCGGTCAAGCGCAGCCGAACCGGAGATGAAGAACCGCATCCGGCCGCCGAAACGATCCCGGATGGTGGACAACACCAGCCGGTCTGCCAGCTTGTGCTGCACAGCCAGCAGTGGCGAGGGCCGCTCGCCGGCCTGCCTGACCCGCGACATCTGCAGGCCGACGCCGGTGGCCCAGTCGAAGAGACGTTTCTTGACGCCGCCCTCTTTAATCATCATCTCGTTGATCCGGCCATGCACCTTCTCGAAGATGCGCGGGACGGCGCCCATGATCGTCGGCCGGATGACGGTGAGATTCTCGATGATCTTATCCACCCGGCCATCGATGACGGTCGGGAAGCCGATCTGCAGCGGCAGCGCCAACATGACCTTGCCGAACGCATGCGCCAGCGGAAGCCACAGATAGTTGAGATCCCTATCCGACAGCACGCCGAGGGAATCCATGGCGGCCGCGGTGTAGGTCCACGAATCCTGAGTCAGCCGAACACCTTTGGGTTTACCAGTCGTACCGGAGGTGTAGATGAGCGTGGCGAGCTGATCGGACCGGATGGCGTCGACGCGATCGGCGACCACAGTCGGTGAGTCGGCGAGCAATTGCTGGCCGAGGTCTTCGAGTTCATCGAGGGTGATTACCCAGTCGCCGTCGCCGGCACCATCGATGACCACGACTTTATGCACGGCGGGCAGTTCAGCGCGGTGGGCGATGAGCTTGTCGACCTGCTGCTGATCCTCAGCGACGACGATCCGGCTGCCGGAGTTGGCGACGATGAACGCCACATCTTCGGCATGCGTCGTCGGGTACACCGTGGTGGTTGCCGCGCCCGCCGCCAGGATGCCGAAGTCGACGACCACCCACTCGTACCGAGTTCCCGACGCCAGTGCCACCCGCTCTTCGGGATTGATGCCCAGCGAAATCAGGCCTGCGGCGATCAACTCGACTCGGTCGCCGACCTGTTTCCAGGTGACGCTGGTCCACCCGCCGTCGTCGGGATACCGGAACGCCTCGGCGTTTGGTGTGGCCGCGACGCGGTCGAGAAACATCCGGGGAACCGAGGCCGGTCGCCGCTCGATCTTGCCGATATCCAGCCGTTCTTGGGATTTGTGCAGGCCTGCCATGCTTTGAGTCTATGAAACGCCATCAGGGTCGGGGTGGCGGAATGGTCAAACCGGACTTTGCCTCGACGGAACCGGACTGTGCTGGCACATGACATCGCATGTGAGGCCGGCCCTTGAACCCGATTCCGACGAGTTGGCCGGGGTCGCCGCCCGAACCTTCCCGTTGGCCTGCCCGCCGTCGGTGTCCGCCGGCGATATCGCCGCCTGCATCACCGCGACGCTGTCACCGCAACGCTTCCGCGCC
>JBAXIR010000129.1:0-7244 GCA_037138275.1 Mycobacteriaceae bacterium
GTGCATGTGGTCGCCGAGGCTGCGGTGCTGGAGTCTGCGGTGCTGGAGTCTGCGGACGGCTCCGTTGTGCATGGTGAACGTGTTGAGGACAACACGGTCGAGATGATCACCACCCGGGAGCGTCTGGTGGAGGTGATCAGGGCGGCCCGCTGCCCGGAGGCACCCGGGCCGGCGGTGCCGAGTGCGACGCCGGGGTTCGGGTTCGTGGTGGGGGGTCTGGCGGTGCCGGCGAGTGTGTTGGCTGATCTGGCTAAGCGGGGGATTGCTGAACTGCGGCCGGTGGTCCATCCCGGGGATGCCCCGCCGGAACCGCGGTATCGGCCGTCGGTGGCGTTGGCGACCTTCGTTCGCTGCCGTGATCTGACGTGCCGGTTTCCGGGGTGTGAGTGCCCGGCGGACGTCTGCGATATCGACCATACGATTCCCTATGATCGGGGCGGGCCGACGCACGCCTCCAACCTCAAAGCGCTGTGCCGAAAACATCACCTGCTCAAAACGTTTTGGTGCGGAACCGGCGGCTGGCGTGATGAACAACTGCCCGACGGCGCCGTGATTTGGACCGCGCCTAGCGGGCACACCTATCGCACCCAGCCGGGCAGCACGCTGCTCATACCGACGCTGTGCACACCCACCGGAACACTCAATGGTGTTCGTCGCCAACGTGATTCCACGGGCCGCGGCGCGATGATGCCCCGGCGGAAACGCACCCGCGCGGTCGACCGCCGCCAACACATACTGACCGAACGGCGCCGCAATTCGCTGCGCAGTTAGCGGGCCGACTTCAGCCGGATCTTCCACCGCACGAAGCCCACGTAGACCACACTCAGCGCCGCGAGCATCGCCATGTCAAAAAGCCAACTCGACGCGGTGTGTTCCCACCACCGGTCCTTCGGCGTCAGCGGACCGGGCACCAGTGTGGTCAAATCCACGGTCGAGGCCGATGCCGCGAATCCCCACCGCGCTGGAGTGAACCAGGACATCTGATCGAGTACCAGGCGGTTGGTCACCGGGATCATGCCGCCGGAGAACACCAGTTGGCTCATGATGGCGACCACCAGCAACGGCATGATCTGCTCATTGGATTTCGCGACCGCCGACAATGCCAGTCCCACCATCGCCGCGGTGACGGTTGTCGCGGCCATGCTGACGAAGAGTTCCAGCGTGGCATTGCCGAGCACCGTCGCGCCCTGAGTCGGCCCGCCCTTGCCGATGATCGTGATCGCGGTGACGATCGCGGACTGCAGAACCGCGAACGCCGAGTAGACGCACACCTTGGCCAACAGGTACGCCGTCGTGGACAACCCGACCGCCTGCTCGCGGCGGAAGATCGGGCGTTCGCTGATCAGATCGCGGATGGTCAACGCGGTGCCCATGAAGATCGCGCCGACATTGAGCAGCACCAGAATCTGCCCCGCCTCGTTGGGTGCGTCGCCCATCGGATCCGGCACCCCGAACCCGACAGTGCCCGGCACCGCCAGCGACAGCACGCCCATGATGAACGGCAGCAACGCCAGAAAGATGAAGTAGCCCCGATCGGAGATGATCAGCCGGGTCTGCCGCCGAACGATCGTCGAGAACTGCCGACGCAGGCTGGTGTGCGTGGGCTCACCGAGGTCGGATGGCGCCTCGACCGGCGGAGGCGGCGGCGTGGGCCCGGTCTGCGCCAGATACCGATCGCTGGCGGCCTGCGGATCACCGGCGACGGTGCTGAAGATGTCGGCCCAGTTGGTTGTTCCCATCGCCGACCCGATCTGGGCCGGCGGTCCGCAGAACGCGGTCTTGCCACCCGGCGCGAGCAGGAGCACCTGATCGCACACATCGAGGTAGGTCAGCGAATGCGTCACCACCAGCACGACGCGGCCGGCGTCGGCGAGATCCCGCAGCATCGTCATGACCTGACGATCCAGCGCCGGGTCCAGACCGGACGTCGGTTCATCGAGGATCAGCAGTGACGGTCCGGTCAGCAACTCCAGTGCCACCGACGCCCGCTTGCGCTGTCCACCGGAGAGCTTGTCGACGCGGGTCTCGGCGTGCTGTGTCATTTCAAGCTCACTGAGAACCTCCGCCACTACCTGCTGGCGGTCTTCGGTGGTGGTGTCCGGTGGCAGCCGCAACTCGGCGGCGTACATTAGCGCCTGATTCACCGTCAGCTGCCCGTGCACCACATCGTCTTGGGGCACCATCCCGATCCGCGAGCGCAGCGAGGCGTAGTCCGCGTGGATGTTGTGGCCCTCGAAGGCGACGGCGCCGCTCGTCGGATGGGTGTAACCGGCGATCAGCCGCGCCAGGGTGGATTTACCCGCACCGGATGGGCCGATGATCGCGGTCAGGGTACCTGGCCGGGCGGTCAGTGAGATGTCATTCAGCAGCGTCTTGTTGTTCTCGATGGTCCACGTCACCCCACGTACATCAAGACCACCCGTACCCGTCGCCGTCTCGGACCTATTGCGCCGCACCAGGGTTCCGCCGGTGAAGACCAGGTCGACGTTGCCGATGGTGACGACGTCGCCGTCGGTGAGAAGCGTCGACTCCACCCGGTCGCCGTTGACGAATGTCCCGTTGATCGACCGGTTGTCGGCGATCTCGGTTCCACCCGGGGTCGGGATCAGTGTGGCGTGATGGCGTGATGCCAGCACGTCGGGGATGACGATGTCATTTTCGGTAGCCCGGCCGATTGTCAGCGACCCCGGCGGCACCTCGGGCGACGATCCAGGCCGCAGGATCTTGAGCATGGAGGTCGCCCGCGTTGAGCCTGAGCCGCCACGGGTCGGCGACGGCCCCATCTGAGTCGGTGCGGCATCAGGTGAAGCCGGGGCAGGCCGTGGTGCCGTTGGCGGTGGTGGCGGCGGCGGTGGGGGATACCGCGGCGGCTGAGTCGGCGGCTGTGCCGGCCCACCCGGGATCATCACCGTGGCGGTCTGTGGCGGTCGGCCCACCGAGCCCTGATGCCGTCCGACCTCGAAGCTCAACGGTGGACCGTCCGGATTGCCGAGGTTCACCGTCGTGCCGTCGGTGATGTCGACCTCCGGCACCCGCCGGCCGTAGACGTACATTCCGTTGAGCGAACCGTTGTCGATCGCCTTCCAGCGGCCGTGCTCGAACCGCAGCACGATATGTGCCCGGGACACCAGGGGATGGGCCAGTCGGACGTCGGCGCGCAGATCCCGGCCGACAACCACGTCGTGTCCGGCGGCGAACGTGCGCGGCGGCCCGTTGTACCGGACGGTGAGGCTGGGCGCGGAGGGCTGGTTCATCGGCGCCAACTCTATCGGTCGCTGGTCACCACGCACCGGGTACGCGTGTAGATGGTCGGCATGCATTTATTGCAGTGCGTGCACAGTGAGCGCACCGAATGTGCGTCGCCGTCCGCCCGGATCCGGTTGATCAGATCGGGTTCGGCGAGCAGTGCCCGGCCCATCGCGACGAAGCTGAAACCGGCGGCCATCGCGGTGTCCATGGTCTCCCGGTTGGTGATCCCGCCCAGCAGGATCAGCGGCAGCGTCAACTCTGCACGGAACCGTTCGGCGTCGCGCAACAGAAACGCATCCCGGTAGGGGTAGGGGCGCAGGAACTTCGTCCCGGTCATCCGCATACCCCAGCGCAGCGGTGGCGGAAACGCCGCCGCGAACTCCTTGAGCGGTGCATCACCGCGGAACAGGTACATCGGGTTGACCAGTGAACTACCCGCGGTCAATTCGAGGGCATCCAATCCGCCGTCATCCTGGAGCCAACGCGCCGTCTGCAGCGCCTCCTCGATGGGAATGCCGCCGCGCACCCCGTCGCTCATGTTCAACTTGGCGGTCACCGCGATCGTGGCCGCGCCGTCTCGTTCCACCTCGCGGCGCACCGCGAGTGCGATCCCGCGGGCCACCTTGGCTCGATTTTCCAGCGATCCGCCGAACTCGTCGCTGCGCCGGTTGATCAACGGGGACAGAAATGAACTCGCCAGATAGTTGTGGCCCAGATGGATCTCGACGGCATCGAAGCCGGCCTCGATCGCCAGCCGCACCGCGGCGGCGTGCCCGGCGATCACATCGTCGATGTCTTGGCGGCTGGCGTGCTTGGCGAATCGCATTCCGATCGGGTTGAAGAACCGCACCGGCGCCAGCGCACGGGCTTTGTTGGACCGGGCATCGGCCACCGGTCCGGCATGGCCGATCTGCGCGCTGATCGCCGCGCCCTCGGCGTGCACGGCCTCGGTGAGCCGGCGCAGCCCCGGCAGCGCCTCGGGCCGCATCCACAACTGCTTGCCGTCGGTGCGCCCGCCCGGGCTGACCGCGCAGTAGGCGACCGTGGTCATGCCGACCCCGCCGGCGGCCATCGTGCGGTGAAACTCGATCAGGTCATCGGTGACCAGAGCCTCCGGCGTGCGGCCCTCAAAGGTGGCCGCCTTGATGACCCGGTTCCGCAGCGTGATCGGGCCGAGCTTGGCGGGGCTGAACACATCAGGGCCGGCATCCATATGCAGAATGTAGCCGTGCCCGCGCAAACCCTGGACGGCAAGCTCACCCGTGACGAGATCTTTGTCGACCTGACCCGGCGCGTCGCAGCACTGACGGCGGCCGGCCGGGCGCCGGGATTGGGCACCGTCCTGGTGGGCGATGACCCCGGCTCGCATGCCTATGTGCGCGGTAAGCATTCGGACTGCGCCAAGGTCGGCATCACCTCGATCCGGCGTGACCTGCCCGCCGATGTCAGCCAGGAACATCTCAACGAGACGATCGACGAACTCAACGCCGACCCGGAGTGCACCGGCTACATCGTGCAGTTGCCGCTGCCGCGCCACCTCGACGAGAACGCCGCGCTGGAACGCATCGACCCGGCCAAGGATGCCGACGGTCTGCACCCCACCAATCTGGGCAGGTTGGTGCTCAACGAAAAAGCCCCGCTGCCGTGCACTCCGCGGGGCATCGTGGCACTGCTGCGTCGCTATGACGTACCGATCGACGGCGCCCACGTGGTGGTGATCGGCCGCGGCGTCACAGTTGGTCGGCCGCTGGGTCTGCTGCTGACTCGTCGTACCGAGAACGCCACAGTGACGCTGTGCCACACCGGAACTCGCGACCTCTCATCGTTGACCCGCCAGGCCGACATCATCGTGGCCGCGGTCGGTGTGCCGCATATGCTCACCGCCGACATGGTCCGGCCCGGGGCGGCCGTCATCGATGTCGGAGTCAGCCGAGTCGACGACAAGCTCACCGGCGATGTGGCACCGGACGTGTGGGAAGTCGCGGGTTACGTGTCGCCGAATCCCGGCGGCGTCGGCCCGTTGACCCGGGCCTTCCTGTTGACCAACGTGGTGGAACTCGCAGAAGCGGCGCCGTGAACGTCCGGGACCGGACCCGTGACCTGGCACGAGCCCAGTGGCCCATCCTCACCGTCGCCGCTATCTTCTCCCTGGCGCTGGTACTGGTGGCGGCGGGCTTCTGGCGGCGCGGCGCCCTGCTGATCGGAATCGGGGTGGGCGTGGCCGCCGGGCTACGCCTGCTGCTGCCCGACCAGCAGGCCGGCCTGCTGGTGGTGCGATCCAAACGCCTCGATTTCGCCACCATGGCGACGGTATGCGCGGCGGTGGTCTATATCGCCTTCACCATCGACCCGTTGGGCACGAGCTAGCCCGGCCCAGTTAGCCCAGCGTTGCTCGGACGCACACCGTGATGTACGGCATGGCCAGTCCTGTTGCATTGGCCAGCGATGGGTGAGTGGCTAACAGTTCGCGGACTTCGTCAAGGGTTTGGGCGCGCGCCTCGGCAGGTGAGGTGATGCAGTAACTGCGCGACGACACATAGTCGATCAATGCCTGCGGCGTGATGTAGTTGGTCCACTCCACCCGATGCGTCGCCACATCGGTGAACGGCTCAGGCAGCGCGACAGTGGTGTTGGCCCAGTCGTGTTCGAGGCCGACGATGCGGCCGAAATCCTTGACCCAGCCCAGCCTTTCGTCACGCACATTCCACAGCAGTCCGAGTCGACCGCCCGGCCGAAGCACCCGCGCGATCTCGGCGGCCGCCCGATCCGGATCGAACCAGTGCCACGCCTGAGCCACCAGGACGGCGTCAATACTATTGTCGGACAACGGAATCTGTTCGGCACTCCCCGACAGGGCCGGTGTGTCCGGCAATGTCGTCCGCAGGACATCCAGCAGTTCGGCGATCGGATCGACGGCCACTACGTTGAGCCCGCGCTCGATCAGGCGACTGGTGAGCTTTCCGGTGCCGGCCCCGAGATCGAGCACGTCGCGGGCACCGTCCGGCAGCAGCCAGTCGACGGCTTCTGGCGGGTACGACGGCCGGCCCCGCTCGTAGGCGGCCGCCTGCGAACCGAACGACAGCGAGCGTTCCTTGCGGCCGCCGTCAGCGGCGGTCATCGTCGCCGGTCGCTGTCGGCCAACGTGAGGGCCTCGCGGATCAACTCGCCGACGGCTTCGGTCTCGAGCAGAAAGCCATCATGGCCGTGGATCGAGTCGACGATATTCAGTCCGTCGCAACCGGGCAGCAGATCAGCGAGTTCGGCCTGCAGACGCAGCGGGTAGAGGCGGTCGGAGGTGATTCCGCCGACCACCACCGGCACCGAACACGACCGCAGTGCTGCGGCCACGCCGCCGCGCCCGCGCCCGACGTCGTGGTTGGACAGCGTCTCGGTCAGAGTCACGTAGCTTCCGGCATCGAACCGGCTCACCAGCTTGGCGCCCTGGTATTCCAGGTAACTCTGCACCGCGTACCGACCACCGGCCAGCGGATCCTCATCACTCTGGGCGTCGTTGCCGAACCGGGTGTCCAGTTCGGTCTCGCCGCGGTAGGTCAGATGGGCGAACCGGCGCGCCAGTTGCAGACCGTTGTCCGGGGAGCGGCCGGTGCCGTAGTAGTCGCCGCCCTGCCAGTTCGGGTCGGAGGTGATGGCCGCGATCTGGCTGCTCTGGGTTCCGATCTGGTCGGCCGTCGCGCGCGCCCCGACCGCCAGGACCAGCGCGGCCCGCACCCGGTCGGGATGGCCGATCATCCACTCCAGTGCGCGCGCGCCACCCATCGAGCCGCCGATGACCGCGGCCACCTCGGTAATACCCAGAGCGGCCAGTGCGGTGACATCCGCGTTGACCTGATCGCGAACGGTGATTATCGGAAACTTTGAGCCCCATGGCTTTCCGTCGCGGGCCAGGGAACTCGGGCCGGTGGAACCTCGGCATCCGCCTAGGACGTTGGTGGCCACCGCGCACCAACGGTTGGTATCGATCGGTGCGCCAGGAC
>JBAXIR010000130.1:0-7212 GCA_037138275.1 Mycobacteriaceae bacterium
CCGCGATCGCGGTCTCGATTGCCGCGAGATTCGGATTGCGGCGCAGGAAGACCGCGAGTGGAACGAAATTCTTCATCTGCCGGCCCTGTGCGACGACCGCGGGTTGGGCACCCAGGGTCTCCACCAGCAACCACTCCTGCGTCATGGGCACCAGCGTAACGGCCGAGTACGACAGGGCACCCACGCATTGGGAGCGGTTAAAGGTCGGTGACTCGAGACCTTGCAGGCCTGCGACGACTGTGGGTAGGTTGACAATCGTTCCAAGGGAACTTGATGAACGGGTCGCGTTGTCCGACCGTTCGCCGCGGGCGCACTGAGATTCGGCCCCCTGGCCGCAACAGATGATCGTCCGCAGGAATCTTTCGATCCGTGGCTGTCGACCGCTCGAGGGGTCGGTCGGCGGCCGCGGTTCAGGACTGCACCCCAGGCAACTGCAGCAGCACTGTCCGCAGCACGACGATGGCACCCGCTTTATCGAGTGGGTCGTTTCCGTTTCCGCATTTGGGCGACTGGACGCACGACGGGCAACCCTGCGGGCATTCGCATGCCTCGATGGCCGCCAGCGTCGCACCCAGCCAGACGGCAGCCTGGCGGTAGCCGCGTTCGGCGAAGCCGGCACCACCGGGGTAACCGTCGTAGACGAATACTGTAGGGAGCCCGTTTTCGCCTACGGCGATGGAGAGGCCGCCGATGTCTCCGCGGTCACAACTCGCTACCAATGGCAGCAGGCCGATCGCGGCGTGCTCGGCGGCGTGTAGCGCGCCTGGAATTCGAGATAACTCAATACCGCTGTCCGCCAACGCTTCCGGCGTGACGGTGTACACCACCGCAATGGTCTGAAGTGTCCGCGCGGGCATATCGAGTTCGACGAAGTCGATCACCTCACCTGATGGTTGTCGGCGCAGATAGCCGATCACCTGATGCGTGACCGAGACCGGAACCAGTCCCAGCGTCACCGCGCCGTAGACCATCTGTTCGCCCGCACCGGTGACGGTGATGTCGGTGATCTCGCGGGGATAGGTCGAATAACCCGGATCCTCGGCGTGAACGAAAGCCACGTGGGCGTCGAGGTCCAGGGAGTCCACCAGGTAGCTCTCACCCTGGTGGAGGTATACCGCGCCCGGGTGCACGGTGGCGGGGGCCTGCCCGACTTCGGTGCTGCCCAGTAGTCGACCGGTGCCGGACTCGACGATGGCGACGCTGCCACCGCCTGCCCCGCGGATGTCCACATCGGGGTGCGGTTCCAAACCCGCAGCCGGGAAATACCGTCCGGCGCGCAGGCGCAAGAGCCCTTCTGTCATCAGCGCTTCGACCACGGATCCGGCTCTCCATGCCCTGATCTCCTCCTCGGTGAGGGGCATTTCGGTTGCGGCACAGAGCAATTGCGGACCAATGACATAGGGGTTCGCCGGGTCGATCACCACGCGCTCGACCGGTTTGCCCAGCAGGGCTTCGGGGTGATGGACGAGGTAGGTGTCCAGCGGGTCGTCTCGAGCGATCAGCACCACCAGCGCACCCTGACCACGTCTGCCGCACCGGCCCGCCTGCTGCCAGAAGGAGGCGACCGTTCCGGGGAAGCCAGCCAACAGCACGGCATCCAACCCGGCGATGTCGATGCCCAATTCCAGGGCGTTGGTGGAAGCCAGCCCGCGCAACTCGCCGTCGGCCAGGGCCCGCTCCAGCACGCGGCGATCTTCGGCGAGATAGCCGGCCCGGTAGGAGGCCACCGTGTCCCGGAGGTGGGGGGCGATGGTGGTCAGCCGCGTCCGGGCGGCCAGTGCGGTCAGTTCAGCGCCGCGGCGGGATCGGACGAAGGTCAGCGTCCGCGCACCCTGCACCACAAGGTCGGCCATCATCCTGGCGGCTTCCGCGCCGGCCGAACGGCGCACCGGCGCGCCGTTCTCGCCCTGCAGGTCGGTCCGCAACTCCGGCTCCCACAGCGCGATGGTCCGGGCGCCGTGCGGCGACCCGTCGGCGGTGACCTCAACAACATCCCGGCCGATGAGTTCGGCCGCCGTCGCACCGGGTGCGGCGGTGGTGGCACTGGCGAAGATCACCGTCGGCGGTGGTGCGCCGGGTGCGGCGTAGCGGTCACACAAACGCAGCAGACGTCGCAGGACCATCGCCACGTTGGAGCCGAAAATCCCTCGGTAGTAATGGCATTCGTCGACCACGATGTAGCGCAGGCCGCGTAGGAAAACCGCCCACCTCGGATGGTTCCGCAGGAGCGAGAGGTGAATCATGTCCGGGTTGGAGAATAGCCAGCGCGAGTGCTCTCGCGCGAAGCGGCGAACCTCGGGCGCGGTGTCACCGTCGTAGGAACTCGGTGCGACATCACCCAGGCGCGCTACCGCCGCGGTCAACTCGTGGGCCGCCCGGAGTTGGTCATGACCGAGCGCCTTCGTCGGGGAGAGGTAGAGGACCCTGGCCCGGGGGTCACGTGCCAGGGCGTCCATGATCGGCAGCTGAAATGCCAGTGACTTCCCCGATGCGGTGCCGGTACTGACCACCACGTGCTGACCGGCGTGGGCAAGTTCGGCCGCTTCGACCTGATGCGACCACGCAGCCGATATCCCCCGTCCGCGCAGTGCCGCAAGCACGTCGGGCGCGGCCCAGGACGGCCAGTCCCGCAGCTCGGCACGGCGGGCGCCGATCTCCGCGACATGGCGAAGCGCGGCGGTCTCGTCGAGTCGCGTGTCACCACACACGGCGCCCAGCAACTCGCTGCCGAAGCTCACCATCGCGCGCCCCCGTCCGAATCTTCCATCAAGGTGCCATACGGATCCACACGGAATTGTCGCGGAGACTGTTCTAACCGGCCCGAACGTGATTGGATATGGTCGGTCGTAGCTTCTGTGTTCGTGTTTGGCGCTTCGCAGGATCGATGTTGCGGTCGCGGTTCCTGCGAGGGTGCGTACGTCGGATGAGTTCCGACAAATCCACGAAGGATGGCGGTCGGAACCGACCCGGTCTACGCCGAACATGGTTAGGTCGCTCCCGGAAAAGAAGGAATGTACGAAAAATGCCACAGGGAACTGTGAAGTGGTTCAACGCGGAGAAGGGCTTCGGCTTCATTGCTCCGGAGGACGGCTCCGCCGATGTGTTCGTCCACTACACGGAGATCCAGGGGTCGGGCTTCCGCACCTTGGAGGAGAACCAGAAGGTTGAGTTCGAGGTGGGTCAAAGCCCGAAGGGCCCGCAGGCCACCGGCGTTCGCGCCGTCTGACCGACAACAACTCTCGCGATCACCCCCGGGTGCCCGGACAACGGGCGCCGCGGGGGTGTTTGCTTTACCGCGCCCCTACAGCTCGGCGTAGCCGAAACGGTCACAGCGGCGTGGCGAGTTTCTTCGGCTGCCCTACTGTCGAGTTGTGAGCCAGCTGTCGTTCTTCTCGGCCGAGTCGGTGCCCCCTGCGGTCACCGACCTCACCGGGGTGCTCGCGGCAGCCGGTCAGGCTGTCATGGTCGGCGGTGCCGCGCGGCTCTCGGTGGTGGTCGACACCGACTGGCGTGCGGTGGCGTTGGCCGACATGATTACGGCGGCCGGCCTGCAGGCCGAGGTCACCCGAACCGAGGAGAACCATCCCCTGGTGCGCACCGCGGTCGACCCCCGGTTGCTGGCCATCGCCGGGGACTGGACGCGCGGCGCAGTTAAGACCGTCCCGCCGCAGTGGATGCCGGGGCCCCGTGAATTGCGGGCCTGGACGCTCGCGGCTGGCAGCCCGGATGCTGACCGCTACCTTCTGGGTCTGGATCCGCACGCCCCCGACACCCATTCGCCGCTGGCCTCGGCCCTGATGAGGGTGGGAATCGCACCGACGCTGATCGGTACCCGTGGGGCGCGGCCGGCCCTGCGAATCAGTGGCCGCCGGCGGCTTTCGCGGCTGGTAGAGAACGTGGGTGAACCCCCCGACGGGCCCGAAGCATTGGCGGCGTGGCCGCAAATCTGAGAGGGTTCCCCACGGGGGGTCGGTTTGCGTCTGCCGGTCCAAAGGTGCGAAATTGTCCAGTGCCCAGATATATGTCCTTATATATAGGGACCCATGGGGCACGACAGAAATGGAGCGTAAGCGCAGTTGGCTGACGACGATCGCGGAAGCGGAAATAACGGTAACGTCCGTCGGCTCGTCATCGTCGAGTCGCCTACCAAGGCGCGCAAAATAGCCGGCTACCTGGGCGCGAACTATATCGTCGAGTCCTCCCGCGGCCACATTCGCGACCTGCCCAAGGGCGCCGCTGACGTCCCGACCAAGTACAAGGCCGAGAAGTGGGCTCGGCTCGGCGTCAACGTCGATGCCGACTTCGAACCGCTGTACGTCATCAGCCCGGACAAGAAGACCACCGTTGCCGAACTCAAGAACCTGCTCAAGGGTGTCGATGAGTTGTATCTCGCCACCGACGGCGATCGCGAGGGTGAAGCGATCGCCTGGCATCTGCTGGAAACGTTGAAGCCCACCGTCCCGGTGCGCCGAATGGTGTTCCACGAGATCACCGAATCGGCGATTCGAGCGGCCGCCGATGACCCACGCGATCTCGATATCGATCTGGTCGACGCCCAGGAGACCCGGCGCATCCTGGACCGGCTGTACGGCTACGAAGTCAGTCCGGTGCTGTGGAAGAAGGTCGCACCGAAGCTGTCGGCGGGCCGCGTGCAGTCGGTCGCGACGCGGATCATCGTGCAGCGCGAGCGGGAACGGATGGCCTTCCGCAGTGCCTCCTACTGGGACATCCTGGCGGAGTTGGATGCCAGCGTGTCCGATCCCGCTGCCAGCCCGCCGCGCTTCACCGCCCGACTAGTGGCAGTCGATGGCAAGCGGGTGGCAACCGGTCGCGACTTCGATTCGGTGGGCGTGGTCCGAAAGCCCGCTGAAGTTCTGGTGCTCGATGAGGTAGCGGCCGGCTCGCTGGCTACCGGCCTGCAGGGCGCCGCACTGACCGTCGCATCAGTGGAGGAGAAGCCCTACACCCGCCGGCCGTATCCGCCGTTCATGACCTCGACGCTGCAGCAGGAGGCCGGGCGCAAGCTGCGGTTCAGTTCCGAGCGCACGATGAGCGTGGCCCAGCGACTCTATGAGAACGGCCATATCACCTACATGCGCACCGACTCGACCACGCTGTCGCAGTCGGCGGTAGACGCCGCGCGTAACCAGGCGCGCCAACTCTATGGCGAGGAGTACGTCCACCCCACGCCGCGCCAGTACACCCGCAAGGTCAAGAATGCCCAGGAGGCGCACGAGGCCATCCGTCCCTCCGGCGAGGTCTTCTCGACCCCGGGTGCGCTGCATGCCGAACTCGATGCCGACGGCTTCCGGCTCTACGAACTGATCTGGCAGCGCACCGTCGCCTCCCAGATGGCCGACGCCCGCGGCACCACATTGAGCCTGCGCATCACCGGCAGCGCTGCTGACGGCCGCGAGGCCGCTTTTACCGCAAGCGGACGCACCATCACGTTCCCGGGGTTCCTGAAGGCCTATGTCGAGACGGTCGACGAATTGGCCGGCGGCGAGGCCGATGACGCCGAGAGTCGGCTGCCGCAGTTACGCCAGGGCCAGCGGGTGGACGCCACCCGGCTGACCGCCGACGGACATAGCACCAACCCGCCTGCGCGTTACTCCGAGGCGTCGTTGATCAAGGCTCTCGAGGATCTCGGAATCGGCCGTCCCTCAACGTATTCCTCGATTATCAAGACCGTTCAGGACCGGGGATATGTGTACAAGAAGGGCACGGCCCTGGTGCCCTCGTGGGTTGCCTTCGCGGTGACCGGTCTGCTGGAGCAACACTTCAGCCGTCTGGTCGACTACGACTTCACCGCCGCCATGGAGGATGAACTCGACGAGATCGCCTCCGGTCACGAGCGGCGCACCAATTGGCTGCACAACTTCTACTTCGGTGGTGAGCACGGCGTACCGCATTCGATCGCCCGTGCCGGCGGCCTCAAGAAACTGGTGGGCGTGAACCTGGAGGGCATCGATGCCCGCGAGGTCAACTCCATTGCGCTGTTCGACGACGATCAGGGTCGCCCGATCTACGTGCGGGTAGGGAAGAACGGTCCGTACCTGGAACGGATGATCGTCGGCGACGACGGTGAGCCCACCCCGCAGCGAGCGAACCTCAACGATGAGATCACCCCGGACGAACTGACCCTGGAGTTGGCCGAAACTCTTTTCGCCACCCCGCAGGAGGGCCGGACGCTCGGCGTCGATCCGGAGACCGGCCACGAGATCATCGCCCGCGACGGTCGCTACGGCCCCTACGTCACCGAGGTGCTGCCGCCACCGCCCGACGACGACGGCACCGCCGTGGCCAAGAAGGGCAAGAAGCCCATCGGACCCAAGCCGCGCACCGGGTCGTTGTTCAGTTCGATGGATGTGCAGACGGTCACCCTCGAGGATGCGCTCATGCTGCTGTCGCTGCCGCGACTGGTCGGGGTGGATCCCGCCAACGGTGAGGAGATCACCGCCCAGAACGGCCGTTACGGGCCGTACCTGAAGCGCGGCACGGACTCCCGATCACTGGCAGGTGAGGATCAGATCTTCGGTGTCACGCTGGACGAGGCGCTGAAGATTTACGCCGAACCCAAACGCCGCGGTCGGCAGGGCGCCGCGACGCCGCCCCTGCGCGAACTCGGCACGGACGGCGCCTCGGGTAAGCCGATGGTGATCAAGGACGGCCGGTTCGGTCCCTACGTCACCGACGGCGAGACCAACGCAAGTCTGCGCAAGGGCGATGACGTGTTGACCATCACCGACGATCGGGCGTCAGAATTGCTCGCTGAGCGCCGCGTCCGCGGACCGGTCAAGCGCACCACCACGAAGGTGGTCCGCAAGAAAGCGCCGGCCAAGAAAGCCGGTACCAAGAAGGCCTCAGCGAAGAAGGCTTAACCGGGTAGGGCAAGTGCGGTGGATCCGCTGAAGTCCTGGGGCTGAACGAGATTTACCGGCCGGGCCAGTTGGGTGGGAGCGGATCGCCCCCGAAGTTCGACGATCTCGCCCACATTCCAGCACAGCGCCTCAGCATCGGGTGCTCCGGCGACCGCGACGGCAGAGGCCAATACATGGTCGTGCTCAAGCTTGGCGAGTTCCGTCAAACGCGCGGCTTCGTTCACCGGATCGCCGATCACCGTGTACTCGAAACGTGCCTGGGCCCCGATATGCCCGGCGATCGCCCGTCCCGCTGAGACCCCGATCCCGAACTCGGTCTGGCCGAGCACCC
>JBAXIR010000131.1:0-7153 GCA_037138275.1 Mycobacteriaceae bacterium
CGGTCCACGGAGATCTGCGAGCCCGACAATACGGACGAGTTGTCCCCGGCAAGCCAGACCACCACCTCGGCGGCTTCCTCGGCCGTCATGAAGTCATTCCGCTTGGCCCTCGATCCCTTTGTCGGTGGCTGATACGGCATCGGGGCGAAACTGTTGAGGTAACTCGGGTGCGCGCCGAGGATCTGCATCATCGCGTCGTTCTCGATCATCGGCGTGGCGATCGAGTACGGGTGGATGGAGTTGACCCGAATGCTGTACTCCCCCAACTCCAGTGCGAGAGTGTTGGTCAACGAGGTGAGTCCGTGCTTGGAGGCCGCGTAGTGACCGTTTCCTGGCGTGGCCTTCACTCCGCCGGAGGAACTGACGATGATGATCGAGCCGCCGTTGCCCGCCTCGATCATCGCCGGGATGACCGCCCGAAGGGTGCGCCAGGTGCCGGTGAGGTTGGTGTCGATGACGGCGTTCCACTGTTCGTCGGTGAGCTCCCAGAGTCGGCCCCAGCTCAGCACTCCGGCGTTGGCAACCAGAACGTCGAGCCGGCCGAACTGCTCGATGCCGTCGACAACCAGCGCTCGCACCGCGGCGTCGTCGCGGATGTCGACCTCCCGCGCCAACGCCTTGCGGCCCTCGGACTCAATGAGTCGCACGGTCTCGGCCAGATCTTCCGGTGTCGATGCGACATAGGGAATCGTGTCGGAG
This sequence comes from Mycobacteriaceae bacterium, assembly GCA_037138275.1. Lineage (GTDB taxonomy): Bacteria > Actinomycetota > Actinomycetes > Mycobacteriales > Mycobacteriaceae > Mycobacterium. Next base: position 700 of record JBAXIR010000131.1, read on the forward strand.
ACCGGCGCGCAGATATCGCTGACGATGACATCGGCACCCTCACGGGCCAGTCGCACCGCGTAGGCGCGGCCCTGACCGCGCGCGGCTCCGGTGACGAATGCGACTCGTCCATCCAGATCGGCCATCAACAGTCCTCTCGTCAAGCCCCGGGTCAGGCTAGCAAGAAAACTGGAACGTGTTTCAGTGCGCCGGCGACGATCGGATAGCCGGCACGCTCAGAACGGCATCCCCAGCATCCGGGTGATGCTCGGTGGCGGAAAGAGCGTGCCGAGGATGACGCCCGCCACTCCAATCGCAACGGCGCCGCCCACGACTCCGCCGACTACTTCCTCGGGCCGCGGCAGCTGCGGCATGCCCGGCAGCCCGGGCAGCGCAAGCGGCGGCAGCCCCGGCAGCGCACCGAGGGCGCTGAGCCCCGCCACGCTTGCGGCGAACTGCTCCGGGGTTGGCATCGGCGGTAGTGCAGGAGGTGCCGGCACGCCGAGCGGCGGTGTGCCGGCAGCGGCGGCAAAAGCAGCGGTTAAGCCGCTGAGATCGGGCAGGGCCGGCACCGGCGGCATACTAGCCACCAGTGCGGTTCCGGCCGCCGCAGCGGCGGCCGGCGCAGCCAGAGTGTTCTCCAGCGCTGCGAGCAAGGGCTGTCCGTTGCTCGTGTACGCCGCGAACAGAATGAGGTCACCGAGGACTAGTGCGACGGAGTTCGCTATGCCCACCGAACCGCCGATAATGGACCCCGCCACATTGGCCGCCTGGGCGTTGGCCTGTGCAGCAACCAACGGGGCTAACAGAGCGTCCCAGTCGAAGGCCGGGAGCGCCGGCATTGCAGATGCGGTAGGCAGTGGGGGCGATTGCAGTGGGGGCAGCGCAGAGGGTGCGCCCGGGGTGAACCCGGACCCAGCGATGCCGCTCGAGGCACCCGCCGTGCTGCTCGCCGAACTGCCACTGTCGGCCATGCCGCTCACCGCACTGTCGCCGAGACCGAACATCGACAGGCCACCCGTCGAAGGGGCAGGCTCTGGTTCGATGACAGGGGCCGCGGCCGAGACGGGCGGTTGGAGTGGCTTCAGCGCCGTTGTGCTCTGCTCGGGTCCGCCGGAGAACAGCAGCGATAGCGTCCCGCCGACAAGAGAAACCACCAGGGCCGCCGCGGTGCCGGCGGTGAGCGCTCGACGCCGCGACTTCGTCACATCAGGTTCCACGAGTCCGTCTCCCAACCGCAGGCGATAAACCCGTTATGCGGGCGCCGCGTGTACGCCGATTTTAGCACGCCGGCAAACGGAAGCGGCGCCCGTCATTTCTGACGGGCGCCGCTTCGTTGCAGGTCAGATCACTTAGTGATCTTCGTGACGCGTCCGGCGCCGACAGTGCGGCCGCCTTCGCGGATAGCGAAACGAAGGCCCTCGTCCATGGCGACCGGCTGGATCAACTTCACCGAGATATCGGTGTTGTCGCCCGGCATGACCATCTCTGTACCCTCCGGCAGTGTGACCACTCCGGTCACGTCGGTGGTACGAAAGTAGAACTGCGGGCGATAGTTGTTGAAGAACGGCGTGTGCCGTCCACCCTCGTCCTTGCTCAGGATGTAGACGCTGCCGTCGAACTCCGTGTGCGGCGTAGTGGTGCCCGGCTTGACGACAACCTGACCGCGCTCGACGTCCTCGCGCTTGATGCCGCGGACCAGCAGACCGACGTTATCGCCGGCCTGACCCTGGTCGAGCAGCTTGCGGAACATCTCCACACCGGTCACCGTGGTCTTGGTGGTCGTCAGCTTGATACCGACGATCTCCACTTCCTCGTTGACGTTGATCACGCCACGCTCCACGCGACCGGTCACCACGGTGCCGCGACCGGTGATCGTGAAAACGTCCTCAACGGGCATCAGGAACGGCTTCTCGGTGTCGCGGATCGGGTCCGGAACGGACGCGTCGACGGCGTCCATGAGCTCCTCGACACTCTTGACCCACTGCGGATCACCCTCGAGGGCCTTGAGCGCCGACACCCGGATCACCGGGGCGTCCTCGTCGAACTCCTGGGCGGCCAGCAATTCGCGGACCTCCAGCTCGACGAGTTCGAGCAGTTCCTCGTCGTCGACCATGTCGGCCTTGTTCAACGCCACCAGGATGTAGGGCACACCGACCTGACGAGCCAGCAGCACGTGCTCGCGGGTCTGCGGCATCGGGCCGTCGGTAGCGGCAACCACCAGGATCGCGCCGTCCATCTGGGCGGCACCGGTGATCATGTTCTTGATGTAGTCAGCGTGGCCGGGGGCGTCGACGTGCGCATAGTGACGCTTCTCGGTCTGGTACTCCACGTGGGAGATGTTGATGGTGATACCGCGCTGACGCTCTTCGGGCGCATTGTCGATCTGGTCGAATGCCCGCGACTCGTTCAACGTCGGGTACTTGTCGTGCAGAACCTTGGTGATAGCCGCGGTTAGCGTGGTTTTGCCGTGGTCAACGTGACCGATGGTCCCGATGTTGACGTGCGGCTTCGTCCGCTCGAACTTCGCCTTCGCCACTTCTGTGTCCTCCTGGACTTGTTGGTGCTTTGGTTAAAGCAGTGATGTTGTTATTCAGTTTTTCAGTCGCGCGAAGACAGTGGCCCTATTGGCCGGTCGCCTTCGCGATGATCTCCTTCGACACGTTAGCCGGAACTTCGGCATACGAGTCAAACACCATGGAGTAGTTGGCCCGGCCCTGGGTCTTCGACCGGAGGTCGCCGACGTAGCCGAACATTTCCGAGAGCGGAACCTGCGCCTTGACGACGCGCGCTCCACTACGCTCCTCCATGGCCTGAATCTGACCACGGCGGGAGTTCAGGTCGCCGATCACTTCACCCATGTAGTCCTCGGGCGTGGTGACCTCGACGGCCATGATCGGTTCGAGGATGACCGGTTGGGCTTGCGCCGCAGCCTTTTTCAGCGCCTGCGAGCCGGCGATCTTGAAGGCCATTTCCGAGGAGTCGACGTCGTGGTAGGCACCGTCGAGCAGGATCACCTTGACGTTCACCAGCGGGTAGCCGGCCAGAATGCCGTACTGCATGGCGTCCTGAGCGCCGGCGTCCACCGACGGGATGTACTCGCGCGGGATGCGTCCGCCGCTGACCTTGTTCTCGAACTCGTAGGTCGCACCGTCCTCGCCCTTGAAGGGCTCGAGGGAGATGAGGACCTTCGCGAACTGCCCTGATCCACCGGTCTGCTTCTTGTGGGTGAACTCGCACTTCTCGACCGCGCGCTTGATGGTCTCCTTGTAGGCGACCTGCGGCTTGCCGACGTTGGCCTCGACCTTGAACTCGCGCCGCATCCGGTCCACCAGGATGTCCAGGTGCAGCTCGCCCATGCCGCCGATGATGGTCTGGCCGGTCTCATGGTCCTGGTTGACCTTGAAGGTCGGGTCTTCCTCGGCCAGCTTCTGGATGGCCAGGGACAGCTTCTCCTGGTCGCTCTTAGTCTTGGGCTCGATGGCGACCTGGATGACCGGATCCGGGAAGGTCATCGACTCCAGCACAACCTGGTTATTCGGGTCACACAGGGTGTCACCGGTGGTGGTGTCCTTGAGACCAATGACGGCGTAGATGTGGCCGGCCGCTGCGGTTTCCACCGGGTTTTCTTTGTTGGAATGCATCTGGAAAAGCTTGCCCAGACGCTCCTTCTTACCCTTGGTGGCGTTGACGACCTGTGCGCCGGAGTCGACCTTGCCCGAGTACACCCGGACGTAGGTGAGCTTGCCGAAGAACGGGTGTGTGGCGACCTTGAAGGCCAGACCGGAGAACGGCTCGTCGGTAGACGGCTTGCGGATGACCTCGACGTCTTCCTTACCCGGCGCGTGGCCGACAGCCGGCGGCACGTCCAGCGGCGAGGGCAGGTAGTCGATGACGGCGTCGAGCATGGGCTGCACACCCTTGTTCTTGAATGCCGAACCGCACAGCACCAGGTAGGCCTCGGAGTTGATCGTCAGCTTGCGCAGTGCGCCCTTGACCTCATCGATGCTGAGTTCCTCACCGCCGAAATACTTTTCGAGCAGCGCCTCGTCGGTCTCGGCGACGGCCTCGAGCAGCTTGGTGCGGTACTCGGCGGCCTTCTCGGCCAGCTCAGCCGGAATGTCGACGACGTCATACTTCTCGCCGAGCTTGGTCTCGCCGCGCCACACCTTGGCTTTCATTTCGACCAGGTCGACGACGCCCTCGAAGTCTCCCTCAGAACCGATCGGCAACTGGATCGGAATCACCCGGGCGCCGAGGCGCTCCTCCATGGTCCGCACCGAGAAGTAGAAGTCCGCGCCGATCTTGTCCATCTTGTTGACGAAGCAGATCCGCGGCACGTCGTACTTATCGGCCTGTCGCCAGACCTGCTCGGACTGGGGCTCGACGCCCTCCTTGCCGTCGAAGACGGCGACGGCACCGTCGAGCACGCGCAGCGAGCGCTCCACCTCAACGGTGAAGTCGACGTGGCCCGGGGTGTCAATGATGTTGATCTGGTTGTCATTCCAGAAACAGGTGGTGGCGGCGGAGGTGATGGTGATCCCGCGCTCCTGCTCCTGTTCCATCCAGTCCATGGTGGCGGCGCCGTCGTGCACCTCACCGATCTTGTAGCTCATACCGGTGTAGTAGAGGATGCGCTCGGTTGTCGTCGTCTTGCCGGCATCAATGTGCGCCATGATGCCGATGTTGCGGACCTTGTTGAGGTCAGTCAGCACATCCTGTGCCACAGAAGTCTTCCCAATCTTTTACGTGATCGACGTTGTGGGTTGGCCCGTTGCCGGGCCGGGGTCACCAGCGGTAGTGCGCGAAGGCCCGGTTTGCTTCAGCCATCTTGTGGACGTCCTCGCGGCGTTTCACAGCGGCCCCCAGGCCGTTGCTGGCGTCGAGGATCTCGTTGGCCAGCCGCTCAACCATGGTCTTCTCGCGGCGACCCTTGGAAAAGCTGACCAGCCAGCGCAGTGCCAGCGTGGTGGAGCGATCGGGTCGGACCTCGACGGGCACCTGGTAGGTGGCGCCACCGACGCGGCGGCTACGCACCTCGAGGGCGGGCTTGACGTTGTCCAGCGCGCGCTTGAGCGTGACGACCGGGTCGGTTCCGGTCTTGTCGCGAGCCTGCTCGAGCGCGCCGTAGACGATGCGCTCGGCCAACGACTTCTTACCGTCCATCAGGATCTTGTTGACCAGTTGCGTCACCAGTTGCGAGCCGTAGACCGGATCGTTGACCAACGGCCGCTTGGGTGCGGGGCCCTTGCGGGGCATTAGCTCTTCTCCTTCTTCGCGCCGTAACGGCTGCGGGCCTGCTTGCGGTTCTTGACACCCTGGGTGTCCAGCGAGCCGCGGATGATCTTGTAACGCACACCCGGCAGGTCCTTCACACGACCGCCGCGCACCAGCACCATCGAGTGCTCCTGCAGGTTATGACCCTCGCCCGGGATGTATGCGGTGACCTCGACCTGGCTGGTCAGCTTGACGCGTGCGACCTTGCGAAGAGCCGAGTTCGGCTTCTTCGGTGTCGTTGTGTACACGCGAGTGCACACGCCGCGGCGCTGCGGGCTGCCCTTGAGAGCCGCGGTCTTGACCTTGGCGATCTTGTCCCGGCGACCCTTGCGGACCAGCTGGTTGATGGTTGGCATATACCGGCTTTCTGTGTTGCGATTCGTCTTCGTCAGCGCTTGTCAAGTCTGTGTACTGCAGTTTCAACCCTGTCGCGGCCCCCGCGACCGGGCGTGTCGCACGCAGTGAACACCCGCGGAAATCTGCTGCATTTCCCGATGCTCAAAGACATGCGAATTGGCCCGGCGAGCGCGCCTACGTCCGCTCTGATGCAGCCGCCTGCGCACCTGGCGGCCAGGCACGAGTGCTCACAATACCAGTCCGGCGAGCCCAGGCCAAAACCAGACGCCCGGCCCCTAACCGCAGGTCAGGACATACCCGCGCGGTCATTGCGGCGTGCCATGCCGGCGGCCAGCCGCAGCACCATGCCGGAGAACACCGCGTCGGTGTCCACCGGGCCGGCTTCGGAACCGGTTCCCGGGGCGATCATCCCGGAGTCCATCACCCCGGTCATCTCCAGCAGAACGAACCCGTGCAGCGCAGCCCAGAACTCCAGTGCCGCGTAAAACGCATCCTCGCCGACCAGGCCGTAGGAGGTAAGCACTTCAATCACCGGCTCCGCAGCGGCGTGGGATGCCGCGGTGTATTCCGGGTCGTCGCCACCGAGTGGCATCCGGGTGAAGGCCGAGTAACGGCCGGGGTGATGGTGCGCATAGCTGCGGTAGGCGCTGGCCATCGTCATGACGGCGTCGTCGCGGGTGCGCCCTGCCCCAACGGTGCTGAGCATCTGCAGGATGTCGTCGATGACCCGCATCCGAACCGTGCGTCGCAGGTCTTCGAGGCTGTCGACGTGGTTGTAGAGCGACGGGCCCTTGGTGCCGAGTTGGGCTGCCAGCGCGTTGATCGTCAGGGCGTCCCAGCC
>JBAXIR010000132.1:0-7003 GCA_037138275.1 Mycobacteriaceae bacterium
GCAGAGCCTCACAACATGCAGGAGACGCAGCCCTCGACTTCGGTTCCCTCCAGCGCCAACTGACGTAGCCGGATGTAGTACAGCGTCTTGATGCCCTTGCGCCAGGCGTAGATCTGCGCCTTGTTGACCTCGCGGGTGTCGATGGTGTCCTTGAAGAACAGCGTCAGGCTCAACCCCTGGTCCACATGCTGGGTGGCCGCGGCGTAGGTGTCGATGATCTTCTCGTAGCCGATCTCGTAGGCATCCTGGTAGTACTCCAGGTTGTCGTTCGTCATGTACGGCGCCGGGTAGTAGACGCGGCCGATCTTGCCTTCCTTGCGGATCTCGACCTTGCTCGCCACCGGGTGGATCGAACTCGTCGAGTGGTTGATGTAGGAGATCGAGCCGGTCGGCGGTACCGCCTGCAGGTTCTGGTTGTAGATGCCGTTCTTCTGGACCGACTCCTTGAGTCGGACCCAATCCTCCTGTGCCGGAATGCGAATGCCGGCATCGGCGAACAGTTGGCGGACCTTGTCGGTTGCCGGCTCCCACACACCGTCGGTGTACCTATCGAAGAACTCGCCGCTGGCGTACTTCGATTTCTCAAAGCCGGCGAACGTCGTGCCACGCTCGATGGCAATCTTGTTCGACGCCTTCAACGCGTGGTAGAGCACGGTGTAGAAGTAGATGTTGGTGAAGTCGATGCCCTCTTCGGAACCGTAGAAGATCCGTTCCCGGGCAAGGTATCCGTGCAGGTTCATCTGCCCGAGGCCGATGGCGTGCGCCTGGCTGTTGCCGTTCTGGATAGACGGCACCGAGGTGATCTCGGTCTGATCGCTGACTGCGGTCAGCGCCCGGATGGCGACCTCGATGGTCTGAGCAAAGTCCGGCGAATCCATGGCCTTGGCGATGTTCAGCGAGCCGAGGTTGCACGAGATGTCCCGGCCCACTTCGGCATACGACAGGTCGTCGTTGAACGTCGACGGTGTGGAGACCTGCAGGATCTCCGAGCACAGGTTGGAGTGGGTGATCTTGCCGTCGATGGGGTTGGCCCGGTTCACCGTGTCCTCGAACATGATGTACGGATAGCCCGACTCGAACTGCAACTCGGCCAGCGTCTGGAAGAACTCGCGCGCCTTGATTTTGGTCTTGCGGATCCGCGCGTCGTCGACCATCTCGTAGTACTTCTCGGTGACTGAGATGTCGGCGAACGCTACCCCGTAGACGCGCTCGACGTCATACGGCGAGAACAGGTACATGTCCTCGTTGCGCTTGGCCAACTCGAAGGTGATGTCCGGGATCACCACACCCAGCGACAGGGTCTTGATCCGGATCTTCTCGTCGGCGTTCTCCCGCTTAGTGTCCAGGAAGCGGTAGATGTCGGGGTGATGGGCATGCAGGTAGACCGCGCCGGCGCCTTGGCGCGCACCCAGTTGGTTGGCGTAGGAGAACGAATCCTCCAGCAGCTTCATGATCGGAATGACCCCGGAGCTCTGATTCTCGATGTTCTTGATCGGGGCGCCGTGTTCGCGAATGTTGCTCAGCAGCAACGCAACTCCGCCGCCGCGCTTGGACAGCTGCAGTGCGGAGTTGATCGAGCGCCCGATGGACTCCATGTTGTCCTCGATGCGCAGCAGAAAGCAGCTCACCGGCTCGCCGCGTTGTTTCTTGCCGGAGTTGAGGAAGGTGGGCGTGGCCGGCTGGAACCGTCCGTCGATGATCTCGTCGACGAGATGCTCGGCCAGTGTGGTGTCACCGGCGGCCAGTGTCAGCGCCACCATCACCACGCGGTCTTCGAAGCGCTCCAGGTAACGCTTCCCGTCGAAGGTCTTCAGCGTGTAGGAGGTGTAGTACTTGAACGCCCCCACGAAGGTCGGGAACCGGAACTTCTTGGCGTAGGCGCGATCGGTCAGCGTCTTGACGAAGTTGCGGGAGTACTGGTCGAGAACCTCACGCTCGTAATAGTTTTCGCGAACTAGGTAGTCCAGCTTCTCGTCCTGGTTGTGGAAGAAGACGGTGTTCTGATTGACATGCTCGAGGAAGTACTGCCGCGCGGCGAGCACGTCCTTGTCGAACTGGATCTCACCGTTGGGCCCGTACAGATTGAGCATCGCGTTGAGCGCGTGATAGTCCATCTCGCCGGGCAGTGTCTGCGCTGCCGTCGAGGTGGTTACAGGCTCTGTAGCTGTGACCGTTGGTGACACGTGTCTTGCCTTTCTTGAAAACTTGCGGACTTCCAGAAGTCGTTCAGTCCCGCCCGGACGGCTTCCACGTCATCGACGGTTCCCATGAGTTCGAATCGGTACAGATACGGCACTGCGCACTTACGCGAGACGACATCGCCCGCGTAGCAGAACTCGGCGCCGAAGTTGGAGTTGCCGGCCGCGATCACGCCACGGAGCAGCGAACGGTTGTGCTCATTGTTCAGAAATGCGATGACCTGCCTGGGCACATAGGACCCGTCCTCCGGATCGGGGCCGTTGGCCTTACCGCCGCCGTAGGTGGGCAGGATCAGGACGTAAGGTTCGTTGACCTCGATAGCGCCCTCGATGCCGCCCTTGAGCGGGATCCGGATTGCCGGGAGATCCAGTTTCTGGACGAACTTGTGGGTGTTCTCCGAGACGCTGGAGAAGTACACCAACCGCACCGGGCTGCCGTCTGACAGCCCGCCGTCCCCCACCATCGGATCAGGTCCCTGGCTTCTAAGCGCTGACCGAGGTCGCCGACGGCGCGGCGGCGGCGATATCCCGGATGCGGTCGGGCCGGAAGCCCGACCAGTGCTCACCGCCGGCAACCACGACGGGTGCCTGCAGGTACCCCAGAGCCATGACGTAGTCCCGGGCCTCGGGCACCTCGGTGATGTCGACGATCTCGTAGTCCAGGCCCTGCTTGTCGAGAGCCTTGTAGGTGGCGTTGCACTGAACACAGGCCGGTTTGGTGTAGACGGTGATGGTCATCTCGGTAAAGCTCCTCGGCGAACAGGTCAAACAGACCAAACGGACAGGTATTTCAGTGAATCCGGCGGACCTGCGAGTGCGGGCCTGCCAGCCTCCAGAACACTACACCTAGTGGGTGACAATCAATAGAGGTACAACATCTTCCGAATAACAATCGTGAAACTCCCAGGTCGTAAGCTGCGCACCGACGTGGTTTACGGCGTGTCGCACGTCACAACACGCCCGCGTGCAGGTCTACCACCGGCCACCGACATCACCTCCCCGTCGGACCCGGTGCGACGCGGGCTCAGTGGGGCTGAGCGACGAGTTCAGTGAGGATCTCGCGCAGCGATCCGGTGACCTCGCCGCTCTCCCGCGGATGTTTGCCGTCGAGCGCGGCCACCGGCAGGGACAGCGTGATCGAGTCGACGACGCGGGCGCCGGCGATACCGAAGGATTTGCGGGTGTCGTCATGGGCCCACACCCCACCGAACCGGCCCATGGCCGTGCCGACGACGGCCAGTGGCTTGTCTGAAACCGCACTGTTGCCGTAGGGCCGGGACAGCCAGTCAATGGCATTCTTGAGCACCGCCGGGATGGTGCCGTTGTATTCCGGGGTGACAATCAGGACCGCGTCGGCATCGGCGACCGCGGCACGCAGAGCGCCGACGGCGGGCGGCGGGTCGTCGGTATCGATGTCCTCGTTGTAGAACGGGATTTCATCGAGCCCGTCGTAGGTGACGACGTCCACCTGATCGGGTGCGGCGTGCGCGGCCGCCTCGGCGAGTTGCCGGTTGATCGACGCCGCCCGCAGGCTGCCCACCAGAGTCAGTACCGTCAGTCGCCCCATACGTCGAACGTTAGCCGGTCACTCCGGCGGCAGCGACCTGGCGCCGCGGGGACGAAGCGCGCGGGTGAAGGCGACGTTGACCCGGGTCATGGCGAAACTGTAAGGCAGCCAGGCGAACCGCTTAAACGCATACAGTGCACGAATATCCGCCGAGGTGTAGATCAGGAATTTGTTCCGGGTGATTCCATCCAGAATTTTGTCGGCCACCTTCTCCGCCGACACGGCGTGGCCGCTGAACAGACCTACCAGGCGTTGCACCTTCGGGTGTTCCCGATCGACACCGGCGATACGCACGCTGTCGACCATCGGGGTGTTCACCGCTCCGGGCACCACCAGCGAGACACCGATGCGGTGTCGGGCAAGGTCGAAGCGCAGCACTTCGGACAATCCGCGCAGGCCGTACTTGCTGGCGCTGTAGGCGGCATGCCAGGGCAGCGCCACCAGTCCGGCGGCCGACGACACGTTGACCAGTTGTCCGCCGCGACCGGCTGCCACCATCGGCGGCAGGAACGTTTCGATGACGTGGATGGGTCCCATCAGGTTGACGTCGATCATCGACCGCCAGTGACCATGGGTGAGATGTTCGACGGTGCCCCAGGCGGAGATGCCGGCGATGTTCATCACGATGTCCATCGCGGGATGGCTGATGTGGATGTCGGCGGCGAAGTGCGCCACCTCGTTGTGGTCGGCGATGTCCAGTGCGCGATGCTCGGCGACCTGGGCTCCGGCAGCGCGCGCATCGGCGACCGTCTGGGCCAGACCTTCGGCGTTGATATCGGTCAGGTACAGCACCGCGCCGTGACGGGCGAGTCTCAGCGCGGTCGCCCGGCCGATGCCACTGGCCGCGCCGGTGACGAGCACCCGTTTGTCGGCGAAACTGTAGTTCATGGCTAGCCGCTGGCCTGCCCGCCCCACAGCGCGTGCAGCCACAGCTTTTCCAATACCTGTACCGCTCTGTCCATATCGCGGTCGGGTCCGAGGAACAAGGACTCCCCCGACAGCGTCAACGCGGTGGATGCCGACAGTGCACGCACCAGACCCCGCACATCGGAGGTGATGGGATCGGCTGTGCCGCGGGCGATCTCGGCCTCGACGATGGGCACGATCTGGTCGATGACGGCATCGTTGAAACCGTCGAGGATCTCGCGAATCTCGGCGTCGGTGCTGCGGGCACTGTTGCACGCCGACATCACAGGGTCGTTATGCGCGTAGACCGCCGCCGCACTGCCGACCATCCGCTTGGCGAACTGCGCCGGGGTCTCGTCGTCTCCGCGCGGTGCAAAATCACCCGTGAGTTCCTCAAGTTCTTCAGCCACTTCGCCGAGAATCTGCGCCAGCACCGCGTACTTGGAGTCGAAGTAGAAGTAGAACCCCGACCGGGCCACCCCGGCGCGGTCACTAATGGTGCTGACCGACAGTTCGGCGAATGCTTTCTCCTGCAGCAGGTCGCGGACCGCCGCCACGATGGCGTGGCGTTGCTTGTCGCCGCGGCGCCGGGGCACCTCGACGGAGGGTTGCGCGCTCACCTGCTCACCATGCACCACGCCGAGGCCGGAAGGAAACTTGACAGTCGTCAAATCTGCCCGCAAGGTGGTCTGCACGGGCCAGTCGTTTCCCGTTAGGAGCACCGATGGCCAGCACCAGCACACCGCACTACCTGCTCGACCAAGCCCGCCGCCGGCTCACCCCCACGCTGAACACGATCCCCGGCATGGGCGCGGTCGAAGCACGGTTGCGCGAGCAGCAGTGGCCGCAGTTCGTCCTGGCCGAACCCCCGGCGGGCAGCGGCCTCAAGCCGGTGATGGGCGACACCGGTCTGCCGGTCCTGGGCCACCTGATCGAGATCTTCCGCGGCGGGCCGGACTATCTGCTGCAGATGTACCGCCGCAACGGTCCCGTCCACTACTCGCAGACGCCGGCGCTCAACGCCGTGGCCGCACTGGGGCCGGACGCCACCCAGTCGGTCTACACCAACAAGACCAAGGACTTCTCGCAGCAGGCATGGGTACCGGTGATCGGGCCGTTCTTCGACCGGGGACTGATGCTGCTCGACTTCGACGAGCACATGTTCCACCGCCGGATCATGCAGGAGGCCTTCACCCGCACCCGATTGTCGGGTTACGTCGAGCACATCGACCGCGTCGCCGCAGCGGTGGTGGCCGACGACTGGCCGACGAACGACCCGCGATTCCTGTTCCATCCCGCGGCCAAGGAACTCACCCTCGACATTGCCTCGGTGGTGTTCATGGGACACGAGCCCGGCGCTGACCGCGAACTCGTGACAAAGGTGAACCAGGCGTTCACCACCACCACCCGGGCCGGCGGCGCGATCATTCGCACACCCGTGCCGCCGTTCAAGTGGTGGCGCGGCCTGGAAGCTCGAAAGGTGTTGGAGGGCTACTTCGCTCAGCGGGTTCGCGAGCGGCGCGACGGCGACGGCACCGACATGCTCACCGTGCTCTGCCATGCCGTCGACGCCGACGGGAACGGGTTCACCGACGCCGACGTCGTCAACCACCTGATCTTCCTGATGATGGCCGCCCATGACACGTCGACCTCGACGCTGACCACCATGGCCTATCACCTGGCCGCTAATCCGGACTGGCAGCAGCGCTGCCGCGACGAAAGCGCCCGGGTGGGCACCGGCCCGCTGGACATCGAGGCACTGGAGAAGCTGGAGTCCCTCGATCTGGTGATCAACGAGTGTCTGCGGATGGTCACCCCGCTGCCGTTCACCATCCGGCGGGCCGTCCGGGACACCGAGATCCTGGGCTACTACATCCCGGCGGGCACCAACGTGAACATGTGGCCGGGAATGAACCACCGGTTGCCCGAACTGTGGACCGATCCGGAGACCTTCGACCCGGACCGGTTCGCCGAGCCGCGCGCCGAGCACAAACGCCACCGCTACGCGTTCACCCCGTTCGGTGGTGGCGCGCACAAATGCATCGGCATGGTGTTCGGGCAGTTGGAGATCAAGACCGTGATGCACCGGATCCTGACCAACTACCGCCTGGAACTGCCGCACCCCGGATACCGGCCGCGCTACGACTACGCCGGCATGCCGGTGCCGATGGACGGCATGCCGATCGTGCTGCGCCCCTTGGGCTGACAGCCCGGTCACACCTAGAGTGCTTCGATAGTTCCCAGGACACTGCGAGAGGACACCACCATCATGTGCCGCCCCGTCGAATGCACCAGCTGCCACAAGACCACCTGGGAGGGGTGCGGCGAACAC
>JBAXIR010000133.1:0-6872 GCA_037138275.1 Mycobacteriaceae bacterium
CCCTTGAGGATCTCGATGGTGTGGGCCACGGTGGGCTCGCCCACCTGAACCGGCTGGAAGCGGCGCTCCAGTGCCGCATCCTTCTCGATGTACTTGCGGTACTCGTCGAGCGTGGTCGCACCGATGGTCTGCAATTCACCGCGAGCCAGCTTGGGCTTGAGGATCGAGGCCGCGTCGATCGCGCCCTCGGCCGCACCCGCCCCGACCAAGGTGTGCAGCTCGTCGATGAACAGGATGATGTCGCCGCGGGTGTTGATCTCCTTGAGCACCTTCTTCAGGCGCTCCTCGAAATCGCCGCGGTAACGGCTGCCGGCCACCAGCGATCCGAGATCGAGGGTGTAGAGCTGCTTATCTTTGAGCGTCTCCGGAACCTCGCCGTTGACGATGGCCTGCGCCAGACCTTCGACCACGGCAGTCTTGCCGACGCCGGGCTCACCGATCAAGACCGGGTTGTTCTTGGTGCGTCGGCTCAGCACCTGCATAACCCGCTCGATTTCCTTCTCGCGGCCGATGACCGGATCCAGCTTGCCCTCCATGGCGGCCGCGGTCAGATTGCGGCCGAACTGATCGAGTACCAGCGAGGTCGACGGACTGCCGGACTCGCCACCGCGGCCGCCGCTGCCGGCCTCCGCGGTCTCCTTGCCCTGGTAGCCACTGAGCAGCTGGATGACCTGCTGGCGCACCCGAGTCAGTTCGGCGCCCAGCTTGACCAGCACCTGGGCCGCGACACCCTCGCCCTCGCGGATGAGGCCGAGCAGGATGTGCTCGGTGCCGATGTAATTGTGGCCGAGTTGCAGAGCCTCGCGAAGGCTGAGTTCCAGAACCTTCTTGGCACGTGGGGTGAAGGGAATGTGACCCGACGGCGCCTGCTGGCCCTGGCCGATGATCTCCTCAACCTGCGAGCGCACGCCTTCCAGCGAGATGCCCAGTGATTCAAGGGACTTGGCTGCGACGCCTTCGCCTTCGTGGATCAGCCCCAGCAGAATGTGCTCGGTACCGATGTAGTTGTGGTTGAGCATCCGGGCTTCTTCTTGAGCCAGGACGACAACCCTGCGGGCGCGATCGGTAAATCTTTCGAACATCGCCTATTACCTCTCCATCACCTGGCGCCAAAGTGGGCTCCGAGTACCTGCGTTCCACTCTAGTGGGCGGGGCCGGGGAGATGCTCCCACCCGGGGTTGTCTCCGGGGCTGTCCGCGGTGTTTTCCCGGGGTTCTCCCACATGGCCGTACCCACTAAAGCGGCGGACACAGCAGTCCAACGCCGTGGTCCGCCGATTGTTTCCCAGTGTCGGTGTTGGGCGCTTCGCGTCTAGCGAAACAGTTCTGACGAGGCGATGACGACTTGCTTGGGGGACGGCCGTCGGTCGGCCCAGATGCGCTTTTCGGGGGCTAGGTAGCCGCGTGGAAAGCGTCGATGATTTCGGCCGGAATTCGCCCACGGGTGGAAACCTTGTGACCACTGCGGCGGGCCCATTCCCGAATTGCGGCGCTCTGTTCGCGGTCAATCGACGCGCGACCCCGACTTGAGCCACCCGAACGGCCGCGACGCCGTCCACCCACGCGCCGTCCGGCGTCAATCCACTGTTTTAAATCCTCTCGGAGTTTCTTTGCATTCTTTGCCGAGAGGTCGATCTCATAACTCGCACCGTCGATCGAGAATTCCACTGTTTCGTCGGCAGGTCCATCGCCGTCGAAATCATCAACAAGGGTGACAGTGACTTTCTTTGCCATGATTTCCGGGTTCCTTCTGTGTAAGAGAACGGCGGGCGGTTTACTTCACCTGCCGACAATGTGCCACAACTTTACACGCAATTACAACAGTCGTTTTCTACAGCACTAGCTGAGTTAGGAGTTGCGTCGCACAATCGGGAACAACACCGTCTCGCGAATGGACAAACCCGTCAGAGCCATCAACAAACGATCAATACCCATTCCGGTACCGGTCGTCGGCGGCATTGCATACTCCATTGCGGCCAGAAAATCCTCGTCGAGTGCCATCGCCTCGTCGTCGCCGGCTGCCGCGGCGCGGGCCTGGTCCTCGAATCTTTCCCGCTGAATTATCGGGTCGACCAGTTCGGAGTAGCCGGTTGCCAGTTCGAAGCCACGGATATAGAGATCCCATTTCTCGGTCACTCCGGCAATACTGCGGTGTTCACGGGTCAATGGCGTGGTCTCGACCGGAAAATCCCGGACGAAAGTAGGCGCCCACAAGGTGTCGCCCACGGAGTGTTCCCAGAGTTCCTCGACGAGTTTGCCGTGGCCGTATCCCCGGTCCGGTGGAATCTCCAGCCCCCGTCGGTCGGCAATGTTCAGCAGATATTCCAGCGGGGTCGCAGGGGTGATCTCTTCACCAAGCGCTGCCGATAAAGAGGGATACATCTGCAATGACGCCCATTCACCGTCGAGGTCGTAGACAGATCCGTCAGCAAGGGTTATCTGGCGGGTGCCCAACGCCTCGTCGGCAACCTCTTGAACAAGCTCGCGGGTCATCCGGGCCGAATCGTCGTAGGTGCCCCACGCCTGGTAGGTCTCCAACATCGCAAATTCCGGCGAGTGGGTGGAGTCGGCGCCCTCATTGCGGAAATTCCGGTTCAGCTCGAATACCTTCTCCAAACCACCGACCACGCACCGCTTCAAGAACAGTTCCGGCGCGATCCGCAGGTAGAGATCGGCGTCCAAGGCATTCGAATGCGTGACAAATGGCCGCGCCGCCGCACCCCCGGCGAGGGTTTGCAGCATCGGCGTCTCGACCTCGAGGAAACCGCGGCGCTCCAGGGCGTGCCGAACCGCACGCACCACAGCGATGCGCTGTCGGGCGACCGCACGGGCCTGGGGCCGCACGATCAGGTCCACGTAGCGCTGCCGGACCCGGGACTCCTCGCTCATCTCCCTGTGGGCCACCGGCAGCGGGCGCAACGCCTTGGCTGCCATCTGCCACGAGTCAGCCAGAACCGACAGCTCACCGCGACGCGAACTGATCACCTCACCGTGGACGAACACGATGTCGCCGAGGTCAACGTCGGCCTTCCAGTCGTCCAGCGCCTGCTCGCCCACCCCGGCCAGACTGACCATCGCCTGCAGTTGGGTACCGTCGCCCTCCTGCAGGGTGGCAAAGCACAGCTTGCCCGAGTTGCGGGCGAACACCACCCGGCCCGTGACGCCGACGCTGACACCCGTGGCCGCGTCCGCCGGCAGGTCGGGATAGGTCGAGCGGATTTCCGCCAGCGAGTGGGTGCGCGGAACCTCGACCGGGTAGGGCTCGCGGCCCTGATTGAGCAGGTTCTGGCGCTTATCCTGCCGGATCCGGAACTGCTCGGGAACGTCATCGGTCACCTGAGGTTCCACTTGGCCGGCGTCCGGCACCTCCGCATCGCTCACGGCGTGCCAGCTTAAACGCCTGGAGTCAGCGGGCCGGCTTCAGGCGTCCGCGCTGGGCCTCGGAGTTGCGCTCGAAAACCATGCGCAGCCCGTCGAGGGTGAGATGTTCGTCGTACTTATCGACGGTGCGAAGTTCGGGCAGCATCAGCGGGGCGGTATGTCCGGTGGCGACAACCGTCACGCTGGTGTCGCCGAAGCCGTCGATATCTTCGCGGATCCGCGAGACCAGCCCGTCGACCAGTCCTGCATAGCCGAAAACCGCCCCGGACTGCATGCATTCCACGGTGTTCTTGCCGACGACCGACCGCGGCCTGGTCAGCTCCACCTGGCGCAGCGCCGCGGAACGTGCTGCCGCCGCATCCGAGGACAGCTGTACACCGGGGGCTATCGCACCGCCTAGGAATTCGCCCCTGGCTGACACCACGTCGACGCAGATCGACGAACCGAAGTCGACGACGATCGCTGCACTCTTGAACTTTTCATGTGCCGCAAGACAGTTCACGATACGATCAGCGCCGACCTCTTTGGGATTGTCGACCAGCAGCGGAATGCCGGTGCGGATACCCGGCTCGATCAGCACGTGCGGGATGCCCGACCAGTAGTGATCGAGCATGCCGCGCACCTCGTGTAACACCGATGGCACCGTCGACAGCCCGGCCACTCCGGTAAGACGTTCGGAATCGTCGCCGATCAATCCCTCGATGGTGAGGGCCAGTTCGTCGGACGTGACTTCGGGCTCGGTTCGGATGCGCCAGTTGTGCAGAACCCTCGCGTGATCACCCGTTCCGGAGATCAAGCCCAGCACGGTATGGGTATTGCGGACGTCGATGGCCAGCAACATGACTAACGCTTCGCTGCCGTTGATCCGAACATCAGTTCCTCCAGGTGATTTCGTGACTATCAGTACCGGACGCCTCTGCCATGAATCCGCCGCCGGGCAATTCGATGGCGATGTTGTCCAACAACCGGGTACCGCCGAGGCGCGCGGCGACCAGCAGTCGGGCCGGACCGAACGGCGGCACCGGTTCCAGTGCCGCTCCGCGCAACTCAAGGTATTCGACGTCGAGGGCACCCACCTCGTCGAGAACAGCCCGAGCTGCATCCAGGATGGCTGCGGCACCGCCGGACGCAGCGTATGTTCCGGCTAGCAGAGCGGCGGACAGCGCTCCGGCGACCTCGCGTTGCTCCGCGTTGAGATACCGGTTCCGTGACGACATCGCCAATCCGTCGGCTTCGCGCGCCGTCGGGACTCCGACGATGCGGACGTCGACATTGAGGTCGGCAACCATCTGACGGATCAGCACCAACTGCTGGTAATCCTTCTCGCCGAAGAATGCGCGATCCGGTCGCACGATCTGCAACAACTTCAGCACGACAGTCAGCATTCCGGCGAAATGCGTTGGGCGCGAATCGCCTTCGAGTTCACTGCCAAGTGAACCGGGATGGACGGTAGTGCGAGGACCGGCGGGATACATCGCCGATGCCGTCGGCGTAAAGACCACCTCAACGTCCTCGGCAGCCAGTAATTCCAGATCGGCCTCCAGCGTGCGGGGGTAGGCGTCGAGATCTTCGCCCGCCCCGAACTGCAATGGATTGACGAAGATCGACACCACCACCACTGCGCCGGGCACCCGCTTGGCCGCGCGGATCAGTGTGGCGTGACCCTCGTGCAGAGCGCCCATCGTCGGCACCAGCATCACCCGACGACCGGTGTGGCGTAACGCCCCACACACCTGCGCGACAGCCTGCGGCGTGAGGTAGGTATTTAACTGTCCGGCACTGAACTGCGCGGCCCTGCCGGTCACCGGTTCGGCCCCGTCGGACGGGACCAGTCGGCCAACACGTCAAAGACCTCCTCTGGAGCCTTCGCTCGTTGAGCGGTACGCAATGAATCGGCGCAATAGGCCTGCGCCAGTTCAGGATCGACCTCGTCGAGGGCCGCCAGATGGGCGGCCACCGCCGCCGCGTCGCCTCGGGCGACAGGCCCGGTGAGGGCCGCCTGCCCACGCCTGAGCGTGTTCTCCAGCGCGGCCCGCGCGAGTGGCCCGATGATGCGCTCGGCTAGCCCGCCGGGCGAATCTCCGACAACTTCCTGGCCCAGTAATGCCTCTCCGGACAGTGCGGCCCGTAAAGCGGTGAGCGCATCGGCGATGAGGGTGACGACGTGGTTACTGCCGTGCGCCAGTGCAGCGTGGTAGAGCGTGCGAGCATCCTCGTCGACTCGGAAAGGCTCACCGCCGATCTCCAGCACCAACCCCTGAGCGATGGCGTATCCGATCTCGTCGGCGGCGGTGATCCCAAAGCATGTCTCCGACAGCCGAGATACGTCCTCGTCGGCTCCAGTGAACGTCATCGCGGGATGAATGGCCAGCGGTATACACCCCCGGGCGGTCAGTGGCGCGAGCAGTGCCACACCGTTGGCGCCCGAGGTATGGGCGACGATCGTGCCCCGGCGGACCGCGCCGGTTGCGGCCAGGCCATTGACCAGACCGAGTAACTCGGCATCGGGAACGGTCAGCAATAGCAGTTCGGCTCGGTCCGCGACATCGGGCACCGCCAGCACCGGGGTGTCGGGGAGTCGGCGTTCAGCGAAGCGTCGGGATGCGGCCGAGATGGCACTGCAGGCCACCACAACGTGATCGGCTCGTTCCAATGCCGCGCCCAACGCGGTGCCGACCCGGCCGGCCGAGATGACGCCCACCTTGAGCCGTGCCGGCCGCAAGCCGTTGGGGGTCCCCATGGAGACGACCTCGCTGACGTCGAAGAAATGTTCTGATACCGACGGTCCGGGTCCAGTCTAGTGCCGGCCCAGTCGGGTGTCGGGTCAGTCCTCACGCCGGCGACGCCCGCCGCCGCCGACCGGATTGTTGACCTGTAGCCGGGACATCAGGTCCGCCACCGACTGGCCGCCGGTGTGGGCACCCGCAGACTCCTCCTCCGCCGTCTGCTCCGCCGTCTGTTCCGGCGGCACCCAGTGCCGACCACGACCAGGGTCGGCATTGGAATCGGGTTCGGAGGTCTGCGCGGTTCCTGAATCGCCGGCCGACCAGTGCCGCCCTCGGCGAACCTCGGGTGGGCGCCACGGCGCTTCGGGCTGCTGCGGCGCCGGCTCAGTCGGCGGTGCGGGGTTGCGAACGACGATGGGCTCAGCGACCGGGGGCTCAGAGATCGGGGGCCGGGCGACGGGGACCGGTTGCGGCGCAACAGCATCGACAGGCCGCCGATGCGAGCCGCGGTATTGCACGGGTTCAGGCTCCGGCGGCGGGGCCAATGGCTCCTCATGCACGTCGATGATCGGACTCTCGAGTGCCGCGGTGACATCCTCGGCGAGCAAGGTGTCGTCCTCGACCGCGACCGGCGTGATCCGACTGCTCTCCACCCGTCCCGGCTGCTCCGGCATCGCTACAGCGATCCGCTCAGACTCCGGCATCGCTACGGCGATCCGCTCAGACTCCGGCATCGCTACGGCGATCCGCTCAGACTCCGGCATCG
>JBAXIR010000134.1:0-6794 GCA_037138275.1 Mycobacteriaceae bacterium
CACCACACCGAATGCTGGTCGATCTGGGTGCGCAGTTCGACGGCGAGGTCATCGGAATGCGGATCGGCGGTCTCCAGTACGGCGTGAACAAGCGTTCCGAACTTGGCACCGGTGGGCAACTCCGCCATGGGGGAAGGCACCTCGGAGCCCTCCGCCGGTGTCACCAGAGCCAGGTCGGCCACCTCATCATCGAGTTCGACGACTTCCGGTTCGCTGCTCACTCCGGCGTTCTCCTGGGCCGACCGGACCAGTCCGGAGTACGACGTCCGCCGCCAGGTGGTGTCGATACCGCGGTGGAAGTGCCGCGCGGATAACTCCGCCGTCGACGGCTCAATCAGAGGCGGTACCAGCGGCGCGATATCCGCCACCTCGACCACCGGCCCACCGGCGGCCTCCCACTCACGGAAGCGCTCGAGTGCCTCATCGTCGGTGATGGTCGGTGGTTCGCACCGGGTGCGCACCGTGGTCTGGCCGGGCCGCCGATCGCGCAGCAACCGGGAAAGCCCGCCGTTGGGTTCATCCTTCGACGGGGCCCACCAGGCAATGACCTGGACCTGGGCCCGGGTCATGGCGACGTAAATCAACCGACTGTCGTCGCTGGCACTTTCCCGGCGGCCCAATGCCAGGACTTCGGCATGGTCCGGGCTGTCGCGGCCGCCGATGTGCAGACACCTCGTGTCGCCGTCATGGAACAGCACCAGATCGCGGTCCTGCACATTGCGATTGAAGGCGAACGGCAGATATACGATCGGGTATTGCAGACCTTTGCTGCCGTGCACCGTCAGGACCTGCACGGCGGCGGCATCGCTGTCGAGGCGTCGGTTGCGCTCGGTATCGCCGGCGCGTTCCTCCCGGCGGTTGCGCAACCAGTCCCGCAGAGCAGGCAGGGTGTAGTGCTCGCGGTGGGCGGTCTCCTGCAGAAGCTGCGTCACATGCGCCATATCGGTCAGATAGCGCTCGCCGCCCCGGCGGGACAGCAGCCTGTCGGCCATCCCGCCCAGCCGGGCAGCCTCAAACACCGCGGCCACACCGCAGGTCCGGGCGTGGTCGGCCCATTCCCGAATGGTGTCGGCCACCCGGTCGGTGAGCGTATCGCCCTGTACCGCAAGCTCTTCGGCACTGTGACCGAAGAACATCGTCGCCGCGGCGGCCCGGACCACACCGGATCGGTGCGGTTGGTCGAACGCCTCCAGCAGGGCCAGCCAGTCATCGCATGCCTCCGCGGAGAACACATCGGAGTCACCGGTGTAGACGGCCGGAATGCCGGCGTCGGTCAGGGCCTGGAAACACGCGCGGGCATCCTTGCGCTTCTCCACAATCACCGCGATATCGCCGGCTACCACTTTTCTGCCGTCGAAGGTCGCCGGGCTGGCCAGTAGTGCGGCGATCTCCGATGCCAGATCCTGGCCGATGAAGGATCGCAGGTCGTCGATCGGGATCCTCTGAGTTCCCCTGTGGCCCAACGCCGCCCGCGGAACCACCCGAAGCCGGAACGGGTCCACGCACGGCGCCCCGGCGAGTCGGCTACCGGTGTGATGCGCCTCGACCTCGTGGACCACGATCCTCGGGTCGCCGAGTTCAGCGCCGCACAGCACGGCCTGCAGTCGGGTGACGAGCGCCTCGTCACTGCGCCAGTTGACGCCCAGGGTCTGCTTCTCGCCGGCGGTCGCGGCCGCGCCGAGGTAGGTGACGATGTCACCCCCGCGGAAGGCATAGATCGCCTGCTTCGGATCGCCGATCAGCACGAGTGTCGACACCCCGCTGAAGGCCCGTTCGAGCACCTGCCACTGCACCGGGTCGGTGTCCTGGAACTCATCGACCATCACGATGGGCCACCGCCGGCTCATCCGGAGTCGCGCCGGTGAGTCGTCACCCTCGAGGGCGCCGGCCAGTCTGCTCAACAGGTCGTCGTAGCCGACGATGCGGCGGCGGCGCTTGCGGATTTCCAGTTCGGCCAGAACGGCTTTGGCGAAATCGACCCGTGCGGCGGCCCGGGTGTCGGGATCGGGGTCGCGCGGTCGCAGTTGGGTCGACGGATTCTTCACCACCTCGCGGGCGAGTTCGAGGGCGTGCCGGTAGTCCAGCAGCGGCGGCTCGCGCAGCCCGCCGAAGCGGGCGAGGTAGAGATCGTCGACGATCTCTGCGACGAGTTCGTCAAGGCTTTCCGCCAGTGTCACGCCGTCGTCGGTATCACCGGCCACCCCCAGCGATGTCAGCACCAGGCCGCAGAACTGGTGGATGGTGGCAATCGTCGCCGCATCGAAACCGGCGAGTGCATCGGCGAGCCGGGTGCGACGCTGCGCGAGTTCATCGGGCGTGCCCGCCAGCAGGTGGCGCACCACCTGGTTCTCGCCCGCCAGATCGGGGTCGTCGAAAGCGGCCAGTGCGTCGGCGATCTGGCGGCGCACCCGGTCCCGCAGTTCCCGGCTGGCCGCGCGGGTGAAGGTGATCAGCAGCATCTCGTCCAGGGTGGCCGCACCCTCGGCGATATAGCGGGTCACCAGACCGGCCAACGCGAACGTCTTGCCGGTTCCGGCACTGGCCTCCAACACCAGCGTCGAGCCTGGCTTAGGTAATGCGCCGAGAAGATTGAAACGGGTCGGCTCCATCACCGGCTCCCCCGCTGCGCGCGCAGCATCGGCAGCCACAGCCGCGCCGCGTAGGCACCCAGCCGGTTGTCCTCGCCGGGGTGCTCCTCGCCCGGCCGAACCGGTTGCATCAGGTGAGACAACGGGGCACCGCTGCCCCATACCCGAACATGTGCCGGTTGCTGATCGTCGCCGGGAAAGCCGCTCGACCGCCACCGCCGGGAACTCTCCGCGACGGGATCGTCGCCGCTGTACCGGGCCTGCGCCCAGGCGTAGGACGTCTTCAGCGGCAGCGGAACCGGTTCGCTTCGGCCCGCGTCGTAGATGGCGACAAGATCACGCAGCAACTCCACTGCCTCCACGTCGGGCCTGCCGAGGAACTCGCGCTGCGGCTGGGTGCCGCGCTTAGGACGGCCGATGCAGGCGGCGGACCACTCGACATCGGGCGCGTGAGCTGTCAAGGCCAGCAACGGGATCCACGCCGCCAGAAGATGCTTGCCGTCGAGTTTGGAGTAGGTGGCCGTCACCAACCGGTCGCCGAAAACCGGCGCGACGGTGCCGGTCAACCGACGACCGGTACCCAGGTCGATATCGACGTCGATCGCCCGGGCCGGGTCGGTGCGCAATGGCAGTGCCTCATCGGCGAGCAGTGCCACCTGATCGCGGATATCGGTTGCCCTGCGCCAGCCCAGACGGCCGGGCGGCAGGGTGCCGCGACACCACTCCGCCTCGCGGGCCCGGTCGGAACTCATCCCGCGCATGATGTCGGTCAGCATCCGGTCGCCGACGGTCCACTCCTGCAGTGCGTCAATCTCCACCGGCATCGCGTCGTCGACACCGTCGACGTCGGCGGGGAAGGTGTAGTCCAGTGCGCGGAAGAATCCCCGCACCGGATCCCTGAAGAAGGTGAGCAGATCGGCCAGTGCGACATCACCGTCGCCGACGTCGATCGACAAGGGACCGGAGACGAAGGCCGGTCGCTCCGCACGGTCGGCGGTCGCCGCGCGCGCGGCACGCAACACCGTGGTGTCGAAGCTGAACGGATGGCCCGGCACCAGCGCGCCTGACTCGACATTGCGCGCATCGAAGGGTTGCAACGGGTGGTGCACGACGATGTTCTCGCGGACCTTGCCCTCGGTGGTGCTGTCGAGGGCATCCAGCAATTCCGCCACCGGAACCGCCGGCGGGCATGGCTGGCCGGTGTAATCGTTGGCGCCGGTGTAGGTGATCACCAGGGTTTCGGTGGCCGCCCCGATGGCGTCGAGCAGCAGTTGGCGATCCTCGGAACGGATGTCACGTTCGCCGGTCATCGACTCACGCGCCAGGGCATCGTCGCCGTCGGCCACCCCGATCCGCGGAAACACGGTGTCATCGAGTCCGACCAGGCACACCACCCGGTGCGGTACCGAGCGCATCGGGACCATGGTGCAGACCGTCAGTGTTCCGGTGCGAAAGTTGGCCCGGGTGGGACGGCCGGCGAGGTGCTGGTGCAGCAGCGAGTGGATGTCCGGCAGTCGCAGCATGGTGTCGCGGCGGGACCCGGCGCGTTCGAGGACCTCGTTGAATTCGCGCTCCAGTTGGCTGATCTGCCAGGCATCGGCATCACCGACCCGGGTGATCAGCCGAATGGCCTCAGCCAGCGAGCCGAGCCAGGCCCGCAAACCTCTGGTGCCGGTGAGGGAATCCACGGCGCGCCGCAACCTGTCGACATACTCGGTGAGGCGGCCGGTGAGTTCGACGCTGTTGGAGCCGACGTCATCCAACGGAAGGGTGTTGCCGATCCAGCCGGGGGAATCATCGGACAGTGCCACCCCGGCCAGCACCCGGTCGAGGCCGAAGCGCCAGGTGTTGTGAACGAAGTCCACGCCGTACGGCGTCCGGTGTTCCTGATCGAAACCCCACCGGATGTTCGCTTCCCGAACCCATCGGGTGATGTCCTCGAGGTCGTCGTCGGTGAAGCGAAACCGATCCCGGACCGGGGCGGCCTGGGCGAGGTTCAACACCTCGGTGGCGGTCACCCGGCTGCCGGCCAGGCTGAGGAGTTGGGCGGCGACCTGCAGCAGCGGATTGGTTTGAACCAGCGAGCGGTCGGCCAACCGGACTCGCAATCGGTGCGCGGGGTGGCCGTCGGACACCACCTCGCCGAGTCCGAAGTCCGCAGCGATCAATGGTGCGTACCGCTCGATATCCGGGCACATCACCAGGATGTCGCGCGGCTCCAGGGTCTCGTCGTCGACGAGCAGGCCCAGCAGTACCTCGCGCAGCACGTCGACCTGTCGGGCCGGGCTGTGGCAGCTGTGAATCTGCACCGAGCGGTCCTCGGTTCGCAGCGAACGCCCCTGCGGCCGAACGGCATTGGCGGCGATATCCGATTGCAGCCAACCCAGCAGGGTGTCGGGATGGCCGCCAGACGGCAACGGTTCGTCGGTGGCGACGGATGCAGGTAGGCCGCGCTGCAACTCGCGCAAGTCGCGGCCGAGGGTGGCCAGCAGTGGGTGCTCGATCCGGCGGTGGCTGTCATCGGCGTGCCGGGGGATCGCTGCGCGCAGATCGGCCAGTGCAGCCCACGCCTGCGCGCTCGGGTGCGGCAGCCACAGGTGCAGCTCGTGGTGGGCGGCCACCGCGTCTAGTAACTCGATGTCGGTGGCGGGCAGCCGGGTATGGCCGAACATCGACAGCCGCTCGGGCAACCCGGCGCCCGACTCCCGAAGCGACGCAACGGTTTTCGCGTGCCGGATATGCGGCGGGTCGATCGCCATGACCTCGACGAGCCGGCGCCATAGTGGGGGCTGCCAGGCCAGATCGGCCGTGAGGTCCGTGGCATCGCCGGCCAGCCAGTCGGCCAGCAGGCCCGGCCGCTGGCGGGCGTAGGAAGCGAACAGACCGGCGATCCGGCGCGTCACGGCGTAGCGGCGGGCGGCGCGAAGCTCCTTCTCCTCGCCGTCGGCGAAGTGACCGAGATGATCAGCCAGGGTGCGACACCACGGCTCGTCAAGGCTGGCGTCAATGACCTCCAGCAGCGGCCAGGTCATGGCCTCCGGTGACCACGGGTCGTCCTGGCCGGTGCCGGCGATCTCGGCGATCAGCGAGGCGGGCGAGCGAAAAGACACTCCCGCGCAGATGCCGTCGGCGCCGCTGCCACGACCAAGGATGTGGGACAGCCGCTGGCTGAGCCAGCGCTCGACGCCGCGGGCCGGAACCACCACGAGATCCTGGGCGAACGGGTCAGCCGGAGGCGTGGCCAGCAGCGCGCCGAGTCCATCCGCGAGGACGTCGGTGCGCTCCGCGCGGTGAATGTGTAAAGCCATCGTCGCCCACCGTAATCCAGGTCACCGACAGATCGGTGCGATCCTCGACGGCCCGACTCAGGGTGGTCCGAAACCCGCCGCGGCCAAGATCTTCTGGCCCGCCTCACCGGTGACAAGGTCGACGAACTTGCGAGCCAATTCGGGATCGGTCGCCTGGCTAAGAATGCCGATCGGATAGGTGTTGACCGCTTCCGCCGCCTCGGGGAAGGCGACCGCGGTCACCGTGTCACCGGCACCCTGGGCGTCGGTGGCGTAGACGACACCGGCATCAGCCTGCCCGGTGAGCACCTTGCCCAGAACATCGGTGACCTGGGACTCCTCGCTGACAGGGTTCAGCGTCACGCCGGTTGCCTGCTCGACCCTCGTGGTGGCTGACCCGCACGGCACCTGTGGCGCACACACCACGACGGACAATCCCGGTGCCGCCAGGTCCCTGAACGCGCTGATCTTCTTCGGATTGCCCTGCGCCACAACGATTGTCAGCGTATTGGTGGCAAAGTTGACAGGTGCGCCGGCAAGCAGACCGGCCGCGGCTGCCCTATCCATATTCTTGGTATCGGCGGTGGCTAACACGTCGGCGGGCGCGCCCTGGATCAACTGGTTGACGAGGTCGGCCGATCCGGCGAACGAGAACTCCACGCCGCTACCGGGGTTATCGGTCCTGAACTGTTCACCGATTTCGGTGAACGCTTTCTTCAGTGATGCCGCGGCGAACACGGTGAGTTTTCCAGCGGGCGGTGTCGCCGGAGACGGCGTCGACGCTCCACACCCCGCCAGTGCCACCGCGGCGGCGCACAATCCGGCGAAAGCGCCCTTCATGGGACTCGGTTTAGGTGGGGCGGTGCGGCAGGCAGCGTCATGGTGAATGTGGCACCGCGGCCCGGTATTGACGACACCC
>JBAXIR010000135.1:0-6769 GCA_037138275.1 Mycobacteriaceae bacterium
TCCGTCGCCATCACCCTGATCAACCCGGCCCGTACAGCTGGTGGTCCTGGCGCGGTAAGGCGTTCGACAATGACGCCGGCTGGCGCATCGACTACCACCTGGCTACCCAGACCCTCGCTGACCGTGCATTATCAGCGAGGGTCGAGAAGCCGGCCGCCTACGCGCTGCGGTGGTCCGACCACGCCCCGGTTACCGTCGAGTTCGGCTAGACCGCCCCTAGCTGACATTTGCCGGTTGATCCGATAAATTCTGCTCGGGATTGCGTAGCGAGCTTGGGGAAGCCGGTATGAACGATCATGGCGCGCGTCATCAACCAGTCTTTTATCTGTGGCTGGCCGCCGGTGCTGTCACCTTCGGTGTGGGCGCGGCCCTCGCCGGACCCGGCGTGGCCCACGCCGATACCGAGATCACGCGACCGTCGCACAGGACTGCCGAAAAACCGCCGGGTCACTCCGCCCGGGTCACTACGGTGAGGGCGGCTCATGCCCGTACCAACGTGGCCAAGTCTGCGACGGCCAGGTCTGCGACGGCCGCAATGCCGTTTCCCGATCAGTTGCGGCGCGGTTTCCAACAGGCGTTGAACGGTCTGGTGCCGATCGTCAACAACACCCCGATCCGATACGTGCTGGACGCTATCGATCGACCGAGTTCGCAACCGGGGTCGACCGCGGTTCGGCTTTTCGGGGTACCCGGGGGTTCGGTGCTGAGCCCTGACGGCACGCGAATGTTCCAGGTCACTTCTGCGGGTTACAGCGGTTTCCCGTTCCAACTCATACCCCCGGCCTTCCACTCGGTCACCGAAATCGACACCGCTACAAACACAGTCATCGGTGTTCCGGTCGTCGTCGACGGTGCGCCGGTCGGTGCGCCGGTAGTGAGCTCACTGGCGAACCGCGCGTACCAAACCTCCTATGGCGTAGATCCGGCAACTGGGTCAACCGTGACGTACGTGACAACGATCAACACCGTTGACGACACCATCGTCGGAACACCCGTGCAGATTTCCGGTGGACCGGGCGCAGCCAGAATCGTGCTAAGCCCAGACGGAAGCCGGGCCTTCCAAACCACTCTGGGCGCGGGCATCACAACGTTGACGACGATCGACACCGTCCGCGGAATTGCGGTGGGCACACCCCTGACGATGCCGGGGACGCCGGTGGCGGGCCTTGTAATGAGTGCCGACGGAACCCGGCTCTACCAGACCACGAATCTTGGCTCGCCGTACACCGCTGTGGTGACGGTGATCGACGCCGCCAACTCCAATATCATCGGCCAGCCGATCGCTATCGACGGCTCTCCCAATGCTGGCGTGGTACTCAGCCCGGACGGCGCTCGCGCGGTGCAGGCCACGAACCGGGACAACGTCACTGCCGTGACATTCATCAACTCCACCGATGCCACTGTTGCTCGAACGGTGGTCGTCGCAGGTATTACTTACTACGGCGGCTCGCTTGCCACCGCTCCGATGTTCAGCGACAGTGGCGCCCGAATCAGCCAGATCACCATGGCGCAGGATCCGGTCAGTGGGACCTACACCACGTTGCTGACCATCATCGACACGAGCACCGGCGCCATCGTCGGCACCCCGGTGATATTGCCAGCCGCCAATACGAATCAGTTGATGGCTGGCGTCCCGGACCCGGCGGGATCCCGAGTCGTGATCGCCTCCGACATCGAGAATCCCGCTACGAAGACCCTGGACTCCACGGTAGTCACTGTCATCGACTCCACCGACGGGAGCATAATCGGAAGCCCCGTGACTCTGAGCGGATATGCGAAGGGAACCCCGGTCGGCACCGACGGTCTCCGGGTAGTTCAGACAACGCAGTGCTGCGTCCTGCAATACACCCCCAATACGGTGATCAGCACCCTGGGCGCTGACGGATTCTTGATCGGTTCACCGGTCACCCTCGCGGGGGAACCTCTCGGCCCGGTCGTGGTCAGCGCTGACGGCTCGAGGGCCTACCAGACCATGATGGTGTACCCCACCGGTACGAACCGCGTTTACTCGACACTGGTAGCCGCGATCGATACCACTACCGGCGGCCTGGTCGGAACACCGGTGACAGTCAGCGGGGATCCCTACATCAGCGTGTTGCTGACCCCCGACGGGCGGCGAGCCTTCGAAACAACCTTCACCGAGAACTGGCTCCTGCATTGGTTCTTTCCCACCCTCGTGACGAGGTTGGACACCACCAAGTTCAGCGCCCTGCCGTAGCCTTCGGCTACACCAGCACCCGGTCGGTGATGCTTCCGGCACCGGATCCATCGACGAGCGTCGCACCCGACGGGTTTGACAGGGTGACCGTGAAGGTCTCCTTGGCCTCGGCCGTTGCGTCACCGTTGATGATGATCGCGACGGTCTTGATGGTCTCGCCCGGCAGGAAGACGATGGTTCCGGCCGACGCGTTGTAATCGCTGCCCGCAGTCGCCGTGCCGTTGGAGGTCGCGTAGCCGACCGACACCGCAGACGTCGATGCCGAACTCAGCGTCACCGAGAAGACCGCCAGTGAGCTTCCGCCTGCGGCGGTGAACTCGATTGGCGTCAGGTACGCCATCTTGTTCTGGTTCACGGTCGTCCAGTCGTCGGCCAGGATGCCGCCGGTATCGCCGGAGTTCGGATTCCATGACCAGAACGTCCAGCTGATGTCCTGGTTACCGGCCGGGATGTCCTTGGTGCCGTTGTTGTCGAGATCTCCGGAGATATAGGAGGTGATCGCCTCCAACCAGATCGCGTCCTTGGGGTCGGAGAGCTTGGTGCCGAACTCGCCGATGTAGACCGGTGCGATGTTCTGCTCGTAGATGTAGCCCCATGCTTTGCGGAAAACCGCCGGCAGGCCGGCGCCGAAGTCGGCGGACTGGAACCAGGTCTGCGGGAAGACCGAGTTGGGGTAGTCGTGCGGTGAGTAGACGAGTCGGTTAGCGACGTTGAACACGATCGGCCGGTCTTTGACGCCCATCAGGTTGCCGCCCCACCAGTAGTTCTGGCCCTGGTAGGACTCGACGCCCTCGACGAACATCAGCAGGTTGGGGTTGACCGCCAGCGCAGCGTTGCCGGCCCGCTCGGCCGCCCGTGCCCAGTCGGTGGCCCCGCCGCCGCCCCAGGTGCCGCTGTGCGGTTCGTTGTGCAGGTCGAAGCCGATCACCGTGGAGTTGGTTTTGTACCGGTTGGCCAATGTGACCCAGTCGGCCACCCAGGCGTCCTCGGTGTAGGTGCTGTCATACCAGAGGCCGTTGTCGGATGTGCCCGCTCCGGCACCGCTGCGGTGATGGTCGAGAATGACCCGCATACCCTGCTGTCCGGCGTAGGCGATGATTGTGTCCATCACCTGTAGTCCCGACAAGCCCTGCAGGTCAGCGTTTTTGGAGAAGTCAATACCGTTGGGTGCGGCAGTGGTGTGCAGCAGCTCGCTGGAGTACGGCAGCCGGATCGTATTGAACCCGAGGCTGACCATCTGGTTGATCATGTCCTTGTACCCGCGCGACCACAGGCCGTGCGGGGCTTGCGTGGTGGACTCCATGCCGAACCAGTTGACACCGGAGATCGCAACCGTCTTGCCCTGCGAGTCGACGATCTGATTACCCGCGGTATGCAGGAACCCCGGTGCCATACCGCCCGATCCCGGCTCGGTGGCCGCGGCGTCGGAGATGCTCAATCCGGGTGTGACGGTCGGCGTCACCGTGCCGCCGCCATTGTTGACGATGTTGATCGTGCCGTACTTGTTGAAGGCGTTGCTGAAGCTGCCGGCCGGGCTGCTCACTCCCGAGGCGTTGTGGGTGGGCTGACCGAGGGTGCCGGGGTAGTCGCGTTCCACCGACCAGTAGCCGATCATTCCCAGGCCCTTGGAGACGGCGAACGTGTTCAGTGCCTGTGCGTCGGCGACGGTGAACACTTCGCTGGTGATGTCGTTCACCCCGATCATCGGGGTGACGCCGATCTGATTCCAGCTGAACGTCTGGCCGTTCTTGGTGTAGAGCGACGACAACTGGGTGTAGGTCGACTGTGCCGATTGAATCGCGTAGGTGCCCATGGTCTGTGCACCGGTGCCGGTGGTGGGCGCGGGTCCCTCGCCGTAGTCCATCGCCATCACGTTGACACCGGCCAGCTTCACCCCGGCAGTGAGTGCCGACTGCACAGCATTGATGCCATCGGTGGTAAGGCCCTGCGGCAACACCGGCAGGGTGTACCAGATCTGCACGGTTGGCCGGGATTGCTGAAGCAGTTTCAGTGCGCTGCTATTCAGAGCTATCGAGGCCGCATCGCCGATCGCTGCACCCTCGATGTCGAAGTCGAGGTGCGTGACACCGTAGGTGTCGATGACGCCGGCGTAGGCGTTCGCCAGCGCCTGGGCGGACAGCCCCCGCGCGGCATACGACTGCGCGAGGCTGGTTCCGGCCACACCGCCGAAGGAGATCATCACGTCTCCGCCGGCGGCCCGCAGTGCCGCGATCGATTTGTTGATCGCGACTGCCTGGGCGTCAGTCGAGGTGGGTTCGAGGACCGTATAGCTGCCCCAGGCGGGATTGCCGTTCGAGTCTGCCTGGAGGAAGCCGAGGGTGAATAGCGAGGCGCCGGTGGCTTTTGACATCGCGAGCAGGTCCGGCACCGGCCAACCCGCCATATCCACATACGGCGCGAAGAAGGCGTTGCCCCACTTGGCGGTGGTGCCGCCGACCGGTGACGCGATGTCATCGGTGAGGATGGTGCCGATTGCGGCAGCCCGGGCGAGCGTGGCTCCCGACGGACTCGACAGCGTCACCGTGAATGTCTCGATCGGTTCCACCGTGGTGTCACCAATCACCGCGACAGTGACTGTCTGCGCGACCACACCCGGCGCGAAGGTGATCGTGCCTGAGCCAGCGGTGAAATCCTGGCCTGCTGTCGCGGTGCCGTTGGACGTCGCATAGTTGACGGTGACCGCAGTCGTCGAAGCCTTCGAAAGTGTCGCGGTGAATGCCAGATTCGACGTCCCGCTATTGCCTTCGGAAACACTCGCGTCGGCGACGGACACTGTCGGCGGCGTGACGACGACGGCGACGTCATCGTTGGTGATGGTGCCGACCGCGGTGCCTCTCGCGATGGTCAGGCCCGACGGCGCGGACAACGTCACGGTGAAGGTTTCGTTCGGTTCGACGATCGTGTCGCCGATGATGCCGACGTGCAAGGTCTGGGTGGTCACACCCGGCGCGAAGGTGATGGTTCCAGCGTCGGCGGTGTAGTCCACGCCCGCGGTCGCGGTGCCGTTGGACGTCGCATAGGCCACGCTCACCGGGGTGGCCGAGGCCTTGTCCAGGGTCGCGACGAACATGAAGTGAGCGTGCTCGCCGTTGCCCTCTGTCACCGCAAGATCGGCGATCGACACCTTGGGCGGTGTGCCCGGTGCCGGGTCGATGTCGTCGTTGGTGATCGTGCCGATGGCGGTGGCGTCGGCGATGGTGGCATTCGATGCGTTGGACAGGTTCAGCGTGAACTGCTCGTTGAGCTCGTACATCGTGTCGCCGGTGATGGCGACGCTCACGATCTTGTTGGTTTCGCCCGGCGCGAAGGTCAATGTGCCCACCGTCGGCGTGAAGTCCCCGGCGGTCGCAGTGTCGTTGCTGGTCGCGTAGCTCACGCTCACCACGTTGGCGGCGGCCTTCGACAGCAGCACGGTGAAGTTCATCGCGGACGCACCGGTATTGCCTTCAGCGATGCTGCGATCGCCCACCGACAACGTGGGCAGGGGAGTCGCCGGCGTCGCGGTGAAGATCAGGTTCTGCCACTTGGTGCGGGCACCGCTGTCGAGGGCGATGATGTTGCCGGTTTGCAGTTGGCCGAGGCTGACCCCGGTCAGGGTGTAGGTCTGGTTGTTGCCGACGATCGTGATCTTCGTTGAGCCGCTTGTGTCGGTGACGTCGAACTCCGGTGCTTTGAACCAGCCGAAGTCCAGTTTGTCCTTACTCGGGTCGAACGTGAGCGGGGTGTCGGTGCCGTACTTCCAGGCGATGACGGTGGTGGTTCCGGTCTGGCCGGCCGGTGGTGTGCCGTTGCCGGCGGCGGTGGGCCAGGCGGTGGTGCCCGCGATCGGCACACCCTGGGGCTTGATCTGGGTATCCGGCATCGAGGCGAAGCCGAGTTGTTTGTACAGCGAGTCCTCGCGCACCTGGGCGAAGTGGAAGACGAAGTTCGTCGCGGTCAACTGGCTCTTGGTGACGCCCTTGAGGATCAGTGCCTGCCCGGTGCCGGCATTGCCGATGATGACGCCGTCGGGGCTGTCGGACATGTAGATCTGTTCGCGGGTTCCGTAGTAGCGGAAGTCGACGACATCGGTGGCCGGGTTGAATGCCACGGTGTCGACCTGCCCCACCTCGTGGGAGCGGACGTAGACGGTGTTCGGTGCGGCCGTGATTCCGTGTTCCCAGGCCAGCGCGCCGGAAAGATCCTGGCGCAGATGGTCATTGATGATGGGGGCGAAGTTGTCGACCGTCAGCTGACCCAGTGACACGCCCTGGAGGACCGCGGTCTCACCGGTCCAGGGACTGCGGAAGCCGACGCCGTCGGGTGTATCGACGACGATGAAGTTGTGCACCGAGACGTCCCCGAGGTCGAGTTTGTCCTTCGCGGGGTTGAAGCCGACGATGTCGGGTCCGGTCGCGGTGATGTTGTAGGTGGTGCCGGTGTTGGTCGTCGGGGTGACCGGGGTGTTGGTGATGGTGCCGGTCGCGGTGGCGCCCGTGATGGTGGCGCCGGTGGGGTTGGACAGCGTGACGGTGAAGGTCTCTCCTGCTT
>JBAXIR010000136.1:0-6668 GCA_037138275.1 Mycobacteriaceae bacterium
ACAACAGCGCACCGTCGGTGCCGGGCCGCGGCGCGATGTGGCGGTCGGCCATCTCGGCCGTGCGGGTCCGGTTCGGATCCAGCACCACCAGCCGGCCACCGCGCCGGCGGAGCGCTTTGAGCTTCCCGACGAAATCGGCTGCGGTGGCAAGACTTCCGTTGGAGACCAACGGATTTCCGCCGATGATGACGAGGTAGTCGGTGCGATCGAGATCGGGGATCGTGAACGGAACCGGCGCGCCGTACATGTAGCCGCACGCGACGTGTTTGGGCATCTGATCCAACGTGCTGGCGGAAAAGATGTTCCGGGTCCCCAGGGAACGGATGACGCCGGGTGTGTACAGCCCGCCGGCGATGGTGTGGGCATTAGGGTTGCCCAGGTAGATTCCCACCGATGAGCCGCCGGTGGCACCGATGACGCGCGCCAGGCCCTCAGCGGCGGCGGCGAACGCTTCGTCCCAGGTGGTTTCGACGAGCTCGCCGTCACGGCGCACCAGTGGGAGTTGTAACCGGTCGGGGTCATTGTCCAGTTCGGCGAAACCGGCACCCTTGGGGCAGATGAAACCGTGACTGAAGACGTCGTCGCGATCGCCGCGGGCACCGGTGACTCGGCCGTCGTCGATACTCAGCACCAACCCGCAGGTGGCCTCGCATAGTGGACAGATGCGCAATGCGGTGCGGCTCATCTGAGCTACTCTGCGGCACCACCGGCTGGCAGGCAAGGAGCCAGCCGGTTCGGCGCCGTGAGTGGCACCCGTCCACTGCGGCGGCGAAAACTGTTCGCATCGGTAGTTTAGTTTGCTATGTTTCCGTTGGTCGAAGTGAAATCAGCAGGAAGGGCGGGGACCATGAACGCGAAGAAAGTTGCCCACAAGCTCAAGTCGGCCCGTAAGCCGGCCGCCAAAATGGCCATGATGGGTACCGCGGCCGCAGCGGCAGTCTCCCTGGCGATGGGTTCCGCGCCGCCGGCGAGTGCGGCGACGCTTTATATCGATCAACAGGTTTTGACGGCGGGTCCGCTGGTCAACCTGCTGCCCGCACTGGGCATCACCTCGGTGGGTCCTATCTCCCTTGGACCGATTCCGGTCATTGCTGCGGACGGCGCCTTCCTGACGCTGAACCTGTCGCCGATCGCCTTCGACACCCAGAACATTTACAACACCGTCAACGCACTGCCGTTCAAACGCCGCACCGGTGTTGCCGGTACTAATAAGCCTTTCTTCGACCGGGTCTACAGCCTCACCGGCGACACCGCCGGGCAATTCCCGGCAATCCTCAGCTCAGGCATCGGGACCGGCAACACAGTCCAGGCTTACCGCACCCAAATCGCCACAGTCCTCAACAACGGGGCCGCTCCGAACGGCTATACGCCCTACCAGCCCTCTGCGATCAACAACGTGCCGAACCAGACCAATCAGGTTCTGCTGCTACTGCGGAACTCGTATCGCCCCAATGGCGGCCTCGAGGCGAGGTTTGCCCCGCTGCTGAACCTTTTCGGCGTTGACACGGCGATGCCCGCACCCGGGTTCGTCAACAGCCCCAACGGTCAGATCAGGCTCAACACTGGGACTGTCGACCTGACCTGGGCCTATGACCCGATATCCGACTTCCCGGTCACCCTCAACCCGTTCGCGATCGCCAACAGCCTGCTGGCCGGACTGCCGACCAATCTCGTCGGAGGGCTGGATCAAAGCATCGGTGATCCCAGCGGCATCGTTCTCACCAATGCCGACGGGACCCTCACCAACCTGACCGGTCTGGGTCTCAATGTCGCCAGTGTCCTGGGCATCCTCAACCGGATCGGCGGGTCCATCGCAGACCTCGGGGTCGACGAGGGTAAGGCCTACTACGGAGCCATCGTGCCTAATGATCTGCCGCTGCTCGAACCGCTGCGGCTGCCGTCGCGGCTGATCAACGCGGTCTTCGGAACCAAGCTGGGCACACCGCTCGCTGATGCACTTCAGCCCGCGGTGAGCATCTTGGTGAACACCGGCTACTCCGACGTCATCACACCGAACAATTTGGACACCTGTGCAGTCAAGTGCAACACCGCCGATGCCCAGACATTCGCAGATCTGGGCTACACCGCCTACGACCGAAGCTTCCTCACCCCGTCGGTTTCGGAGCCCTTCCTGTCGGTCAATCCGCTGACCCCGGCGGAGTGGGCGCAGGTTCCCGGCGATGTGGTCAGGGCGCTGTACACCGGCTTCAAAGATGTGTTCATCCCGAAGTCTGCGGCAACCCCGCCGGCATCGGTTACCGCGAAATCGGTTGCTGTTCTTCCCAACCCGGCGCCGGTAACCGAGTCGGCTGATGTGGTTTCCGCCGCCGAAGTCCCCGACGTCGCTGCCGCCAGTCCGGTGGCAGCCCCACGCAAGGCCCGCGGTTCGAACGCTGAGGCACCGCAATCACGCGGTGGCGCCGTGCGGCACGCGGCAAGTCAGGCCAAAGCCGCACTGACACCCAAGCGGGCCGCCGCCGCCAGGTCTGTCGCGCGTTAGTCGCAGACCGCGCCCTGGGCGGCTGAGCCGACCAGTTTGCGGTATTTGGCCAGCACTCCGCGGGTGTAGCGGGGCGGTGGCGGGGTGAATCCCGCTCGGCGCGAATCGAATTCGGCGTCATCAACGAGGATGTCGAGCGTCTGGTTCGCCACATCGAGTCGAATCCGATCACCATCGGCGACGAAGGCGATCGGTCCGGCATCGACGGCCTCCGGGGCGACGTGGCCCACGCACAAGCCGGTGGTGCCACCGGAGAATCGGCCGTCGGTGAGCAGCAGCACGTCCTTGCCCAGGCCGGCGCCCTTGATCGCACCGGTGATGGCCAGCATCTCGCGCATTCCCGGACCACCCTTGGGGCCCTCATAGCGGATCACCACGACATCACCGGCGGTGATCGTGCCGTCCTCGAGGGCATTCATGGCCGCGCGTTCGCCGTCGAAAACCCTTGCGGTTCCTTCGAATACGTCCGAATCGAAGCCGGCCGACTTGACTACCGCACCCTCCGGCGCCAGTGATCCGTGCAGAATCGTGATACCGCCGGTCGGGTGGATCGGGTTGGACAATGCGCGCAGCACCTTGCCGTCGGGATCCGGCGGATTGATGTGAGCCAGGTTCTCCGCCATGGTCTGTCCGGTCACCGTCATCACGTCACCATGCAGCATGCCGGCATCAAGCAGTGCCTTCATGATGACCGGGACACCGCCGATGCGATCGACGTCGTTCATGACATGGCTGCCGAACGGCTTGACGTCGGCCAGGTGGGGGACTTTCGCGCCGATCCGGTTGAAGTCGGCCAGCGACAGTTCCACCTCGGCCTCATGAGCGATGGCCAGCAGGTGCAGCACGGCATTGGTGGATCCGCCGAACGCCATCACTACCGCGATGGCGTTCTCGAACGCCTCCTTGGTGAGGATGTCGCGGGTGGTGATACCGCGGCGCAGTAACTCGACAACGGCTTGCCCACTGCGTCGGGCAAACCCGTCGCGCCGACGGTCGGTGGCCGGCGGGGCGGCGCTGCCCGGCAGCGAAAGCCCCAGCGCCTCACCCGCGCTGGCCATGGTGTTGGCGGTGTACATGCCGCCGCAGGCGCCTTCGCCCGGACAGATAGCCCGCTCGATGGCGTCGACGTCCTCGCGGGACATCAGGCCGCGCGCGCAGGCGCCGACGGCCTCGAACGCGTCGATGATGGTGACCTCACGCTCGCTGCCGTCGCTCATCTTGGCCCAGCCCGGCAGGATCGAACCGGCGTAGACGAACACCGCGGCCAGGTCCAGTCGAGCAGCGGCCATCATCATTCCCGGGAGCGATTTGTCGCAACCGGCGAGCATCACCATGGCGTCCATCCGCTCGGCCTGCATCACGGTCTCCACGCTGTCGGCGATGATCTCCCGTGACACCAGCGAGAAGTGCATGCCCTCGTGGCCCATGGCGATGCCGTCCGAGACCGAGATGGTGCCGAACTTCATCGGGAAGCCACCGGCCTCGAACACGCCCTCCTTGGCCGCGTTCGACAGCCGTTCCAGCGAGAGGTTGCACGGGGTGATCTCGTTCCACGACGAGGCCACTCCGATCTGGGGTTTGGCGAAGTCCTCGTCACCCATCCCGACGGCGCGGAGCATGCCGCGGGCAGCGGACTTCTCCAAACCGTCGGTGACGTCTCTGCTGCGGGGCTTGATGTCCGGGGTATCGCTCACCGGTCAAGTATGACCTGCTCGGGGTAGCCGCCAAAATCGTCTGCTTATACCCCCAAGGGGTATGCGGTACGGTGGTCGCATGACTTCTGTCCACACTCGGGTGGCGGCCCTGCTCGCCGCGTTCGCCACCGCAACCATCGTCTCGTCCTGCGCTACCGCCAGCAAGGAGGATCACAGCGTCCCTGCGTCCGGGGTGCCCACCGGACAGGCTGCCGCCCATGACGCTGACGACGTGCAGTTCGCACAGTTGATGATCCCGCACCACGAGCAGGCGGTCGAACTTGCGGCGATTGTGCCCGGCCGTTCGACCAACCCGACCGTGATCGCCCTGGCTGAGAAGATCGCCGCCGAACAGCAACCCGAGATCAGCACGATGAAGGCAATGCTGTCGCAGTGGGACGTCAAGCTCGAGTCCCATGAGAGCGGTCACGCCGGGATGGCCATGCAGGGCATGGTCGACGACGCCACGATGGTCAAACTGGACAATCTCAGGGGCGCCGACTTCGACGCGCTGTGGCTGCAATCGATGATCAGCCACCACCAGGGCGCCATCGCGATGGCCAAGACCGAGATCGCCGACGGCACCAACGCCGACCTGATCGCACTGGCAAAGAACATCGTCACCGCTCAGCAGGCCGAGATTGATCAGATGAAACAGATGGTGGGGGCGTAAATGACTGGGGCGCAGGGATATTCGGAAAATAAGGATAACTACGCAAAGCGGCTGCGTCGCATCGAGGGCCAGGTGCGCGGCGTCGCCAAGATGATCGACGACGAGAAGTACTGCATTGACATCCTGACCCAGATCAGTGCCGTCAACAGTGCCCTGCAATCGGTGGCGCTCGGCCTGCTTGATGAACACCTCAACCATTGCGTGAGCCACGCCGTCGCCGAGGGCGGCGCCGAAGCCGAGACGAAACTCGCGGAGGCTTCGGCGGCGATCGCCCGACTTGTCCGCTCCTGAGGTCTCGGCACGGTCTCGAACCCGCTCTACCGGGGTGTCGGGAGGCCATATCGCCTGCCGACACCCGATACCGTGAGGCGTGTCCACTCAGGCCGTGACGGTCGACGTCGTATCCCAGCGCCGTCCGGGCCCGTGGACCCCCAGGGTCGCCCTCGCACTGGCGGTACTGGCCGCAGCGGCCTTCGTCTACGTGACCGCCGAGATCATGCCGGTCGGAGCGCTGCCCGCGATCGCCGCCGACCTACGGGTGAGCGAAGCGATGGTGGGCACCCTGCTGGCCAGCTACGCCTTGGTGGCGGCCGTGGCCACGGTTCCACTGGTGCGCTGGACAGCCGGGTGGCCGCGCCGCAGAACCTTGCTGTTCACGCTGATCTGTCTGGTGGTGTCGCAGTTAATCTCAGCGCTGGCCCCAACATTCACGGTGCTGGCAATGGGACGGGTGCTGTGTGCCGTCACGCACGGATTGATGTGGTCGGTGATCGCGCCCATCGGCGTGCGACTGGTGCCGCCGACCCACGCCGGTCGGGCCACCGCAGCGGTGTATGTGGGCACCGGACTTGCCCTCGTCGTCGGTAGCCCACTGACCGCACTCATGAGTCAACTGTGGGGCTGGCGGCTGGCCGTTGCGGCCATCACGGCGGCGGCCGTCGTGGTCCTGGTGGCCGCCCGGTTCGCCGTGCCGCTGATGGCAATGCCCGAATCCTCCTGCGGCCCCCGGCGGACCCACCACCATCGCAACCGACGACTGGTGACGATGAGTGTGCTGACCCTGATCGGAGTCACCGGCCACTTCATCTCCTACACCTTCATCGTCGTCATCATCCGCGACATCGTCGGCCTGCGTGGCTCCGATCTGGCGTGGTTGATGGCCGCATACGGGATCGCGGGTTTGGCTGCCATGGGGATGTTGGCCCGCTCGGGGGACCGACGACCGAAGGCAGCCGTCATCGGGTGCCTGGCCGGCTTGGCGGTGGCGTTCGCGGTGCTTGCCGGACTGGCCTCCGACGATCGCCATACCGCGGCCACCGTGCTGATCGGGATCGTGGCCATCGTGGCCTGGGGCGCGACGGCGACCGCGATGTCGCCGATGCTCCAGTCGGCGGCCATGCGGCATTCGCCTGAGGACCCCGATGGCGCCTCGGGTCTGTATGTGGCCGCGTTCCAGGTCGGCATCATGGCGGGTTCACTTCTGGGCGGACTTCTGTTCTTCCATGGCGGCGTGGCCGTGATGCTGGCCGCGTCGGCACTGCTGATCGTCGCCGCCCTGGCGTGTGTAATCGCCGATCGGCGTCTGCTTATCGACTTCGGCGTGGCCGATCAGAAGTAACGCTCGTCACGTCTGTAGCGATGATCTCTACAGGTCAGCCGGTTTACCTGGGGTTGTGATCGGGTTTGCGGGGCACCTGTGTGCCAAATAGCGGTGCCGCAGCTATGTCAGACTGGAACGGCAGAGAGCATTGGAGGAAATTGGTGAAGCGGGTGAAAGGCGTGCTAGCCGCCGCCTTGTGTG
>JBAXIR010000137.1:0-6607 GCA_037138275.1 Mycobacteriaceae bacterium
CAGCACCGGGTGGCCGCGGTGTTCCTCCGTGAACTGCTGGCCGAGGATCTGACGCCGGTGGTGCAACGTCTGGCAGCCGAACCATGACCGGGTTGGCCGAGACGGCTGCGGCG
The DNA here is from genome assembly GCA_037138275.1 of Mycobacteriaceae bacterium. Classification (GTDB taxonomy): domain Bacteria; phylum Actinomycetota; class Actinomycetes; order Mycobacteriales; family Mycobacteriaceae; genus Mycobacterium. The sequence continues at coordinate 114 of JBAXIR010000137.1, forward strand.
GGCCCCTTGCTGGTCGCGCTGGGACTGTGTGTGCTGGCCGGTCTGGTGTCGTTCGCCTCGCCGTGCGTTGTTCCGCTGGTTCCGGGGTACCTGTCGTATCTGGCGGCGGTGGTCGGCGTCGATGACACCCGTGATGCGACTCGGCGGTGGCGGGTGGTGGGGTCGGCGGCGTTGTTCGTGGCTGGATTCACCGCCGTCTTCGTCCTCGGAACTGTCGCCGTGCTCGGGATGACCACCACGCTGATCACCAATCAGTTGCTGCTGCAACGGGTTGGTGGCGTCGTGACCATCATCATGGGTCTGGTCTTCGTCGGTTTCATTCCGGCTCTGCAGCGCCAGGCCCGGTTCGCACCGCGCCGCCTGGCCGGTCTGGCGGGCGCGCCACTGCTCGGTGCGGTGTTCGCGCTCGGCTGGACGCCATGTCTGGGCCCGACACTGACCGGTGTGATCGCCGTCGCCTCGGCAACCGACGGTGCCAGCGTCGCACGCGGGGTGGCACTCGTCATCGCCTACTGCCTCGGCCTGGGCATACCGTTCATCGCGCTGGCGCTGGGTTCGGGATGGGCGGTCGGTGCCTTCGGCTGGCTGCGCCGCCATACCCGCGCCATTCAGATATTCGGCGGTGTGCTGCTCATCATCGTCGGTCTCGCTTTGGTGAGCGGGGCGTGGAACGACTTCACCTCGTGGATTCGCGACGGGTTCGTCAGCGACGTCAGGTTGCCGATATGAACATCGGTGTTGTGAAAACCCTTCTCGCGTATGCGCGTAACACCTGGCGCGCACTGACCTCCATGGGCACCGCTCTGGCGCTGCTGTTCCTGCTCGCCCTCGGTGCGGTGCCCGGCGCACTGCTGCCGCAGCGCAGCCTCAATGAGTCGAAGGTGCAGCAGTACCTCACCGAGCACCCGACCATCGGCCCGTGGCTGGACCGGCTGCAACTGTTCGACGTGTTCGCCAGTTTCTGGTTCACCGCCATCTACGTGCTGCTGTTCATCTCACTGGTGGGCTGTCTGACGCCGCGAACCCTCGAGCACATCCGCAGCCTGCGTGCCGTGCCGGTGCCGGCACCGCGCAATCTGAGCCGGCTGCCCAAACATGCTGACGCCACTGTCGTCGGCACACCGGAATCGGTCGCCGCGATGATCGCCGGACACCTGCGCGGCTGGCGGCAGGTCACCCGGCAGAACGACGGTGTGACTGAGATCTCCGCCGAGAAGGGCTATCTGCGCGAGTTCGGCAATATCGTCTTCCACTTCTCGCTGCTGGGTCTGCTGGTCGCCGTGGCCGTTGGCAAATTGTTCGGCTATGAGGGCAACGTCATCGTGATCGCCAACGGCGGTCCCGGATTCTGCTCGGCATCCCCGGCGGCGTTCGACTCGTTCCGCGCCGGCAACAGCGTCGACGGGACCTCGCTCTATCCGATGTGCCTGCGGGTCAACGACTTTCAGGCTCGCTACCTGCCCAGCGGCCAGGCGGTCGCATTTGAGTCGAATATCGACTATCAGGCCGGAGCGGATCTGGTGTCGGGCACCTGGCAGCCCTACCGGCTGGAGGTCAACCACCCGCTTCGGATCGGCGGAGACCGGGTGTACCTGCAGGGACACGGTTACGCACCGACCTTCACCGTGACCTTCCCGAACGGTGTGAAGCGAACCCAGACCATTCAGTGGCGGCCGAATGACGCACTCACCCTGCTGTCCTCGGGCGTGATCCGAGTCGACCCGCCGGCCGGTCTCTATCCGCCCGATCAGCGACGCAAGCAACAGATCGCGATCATCGGACTGTTGGCGCCGACCCAGCAGATAGATGGCACCCTGCTGTCGTCGAGCTTCCCGGCCCTCAACGACCCCGCGGTGGCCATCGACATCTACCGCGGTGACGCCGGACTGGACAGCGGCCGGCCGCAATCGTTGTTCACCCTCGATACCCGGTTGATCGAGCAGAAGCGGTTGACCAAGGCCAAGCGAACCAATCTGAGCCTCGGCGAACAGGTGCGTCTTGACGACGGCACCGTGGTGCGTTTCGACGCCGCCACCCCGTTCGTCAATCTGCAGGTCTCACACGATCCCGGCCAGGTGTGGGTCCTGGTGTCGGCGATGTCGATGATGGGCGGCCTACTGGTCTCGCTGATCGTCCGTCGCCGGCGGGTATGGGCTCGGATCTCCGCCGCGGGTGCAGGTACGGTGAATCTTGAGTTAGGCGGACTCGCCCGGACCGACAATTCCGGTTGGGGCGGGGAGTTCGACAAGCTCACCCGGCGAGTGGCGGAGGCGGATCGCGAATGAACACCGAGCACATCAACATCGGCCTGGCCCGGTTCTCGGACTGGGCGTTCACCGCGTCGGTCGTCGTCCTCGTCCTGGCAATGACGCTGTTGGCCGTCGAACTCGCATCCAGTCGGGGCCGCCGGGTCGAACAGCGTGAACTGGTCGCGGCCGGGGGAGTCGCCACCGGGCGCGTCGCATCCGACGCCGACCGTCCCGGTGTGGTGTTCGACAGTTCCGCGCCGCCCCTGGCGGACCGGTTCGGCCGCGCCGGTCTGGCTCTGGTGTACCTCGGCATCGCCCTGTTGTTCGGCTGCATCGTGCTGCGCGGACTGGCCACCACCCGGGCGCCCTGGGGCAATATGTACGAGTTCATCAATCTGACAAGTTTCTGCGGTCTGGTCGCCGCCGCGGTGGTGCTGCGCAGACCGCAGTTCCGGGCGCTGTGGGTGTTCGTTCTGGTTCCGGTGCTGATCCTGCTGACGGTGTCCGGTAAGTGGCTCTACACCAACGCCGCGCCGGTGATGCCCGCACTGCAGTCCTACTGGCTGCCGATCCACGTATCGGTGGTCAGTCTGGGATCGGGGGTGTTCCTGGTGGCGGGCGTGGCCAGCATTCTGTTCCTGCTGAAGATGTCGCGCTTCGGCGAGCCTGCACCCGGCGGCGCCGACGGATTCGTGGCGCGGATCGTCTCCCGTCTTCCGGATGCCCAGGCCCTGGACCGGATCGCCTACCGCACAACGATTTTCGCGTTCCCGGTGTTCGGGTTCGGCGTGATCTTCGGCGCCATCTGGGCCGAGGAGGCGTGGGGACGCTACTGGGGCTGGGATCCCAAGGAAACGCTGTCGTTCATCGCGTGGGTGATCTATGCGGCCTATCTGCACGCGCGGTCGACGGCCGGGTGGCGCGATCGGAAAGCGGCGTGGATCAACGTGGCCGGTTTCGTAGCCATGGTGTTCAACCTGTTTTTCATCAACCTGGTGACCGTGGGCCTGCACTCCTACGCCGGAGTGAATTAGCGCCACTCCTGCAGAAGGAGTGCATTAATGCGGGTTTTTGTCGTCCCCGCCGAGCTTCCAGAGGAAGTCCGGGTCGTCGTCGGGGCCGATGACGCGCGTGGGCGGCCGGTGGGCGTGTGTGCGATTCGAGCGCACGCCGACGTAGACCACGGTTGCGACGACCAAGATGAGCACCAGGTAAAGCACGGGTAAACCTCCTTTGTCCGAATATACGCGCGTCGGTAGGCTCGGCACGGTGACGGACAACCAGGCAGGCGGCACAACCGGCCGCATGGCCGCGGACGTGGCGCTGTACACCCTCGCGCGGCTGGCGCTGGTGGCCGCGCTGACCGCGGTCATCTTCTACGCGGCACACCTGATCGGCATCGCCCAGTTTCCGCTCGTCGTCGCCATGCTGTTCGCCATCGTGATCTCGCTGCCGCTCGGTATCTGGCTGTTGGCTCCACTGCGCCGGCGCGCCACTGCGGGCATCGCGGAGGTCGACGAGCGCCGCCGGGCTGACCGCGAGCAGTTGCAGGCCCGATTGCGCGGCGAGACTCCCGAATAGCTCAGCGGTGCAACACCAGTGCGGCCGCCACCGCGACCGACCACACCAGCATCGTCAGACCGGTATCACGTAACACCGGGATGAGGTCGCGCCCGCCCTGCCCGCGGCGCACCGGCCCGGCGGCCCGCAGCGCCAACGGCGCGGCAAGCAGTCCGATCGCGCACCACGGCGTTGCCCGCATCAGTGCGATGGTGAGGGCCCCGGCCAGCGCCAGCAGTGACTGATAGAGCACTCGGGTGCGGGTGTCGCCGAGGCGGACCGCCAGTGTCACCTTGCCGGCGACGGCATCGGTCGGGATATCGCGCAGATTGTTGGCCACCAATACCGCCGACGACAGTGCGCCGGTGGCCACTGCGAGCGTCGCGCCTACCCAGTCGACCCGCAGTGCCTGGGTGTACTGCGTGCCCAGCACCGCGACCAGACCGAAGAACACGAATACCGCGACCTCGCCGAAACCGGCATACCCGTACGGCCGCGAGCCACCGGTGTAGAACCACGCTCCGAGGATGCACAGCGCGCCCACGACGATCAGCCACGGTGCGCTGAGCATCGCCAGCGTTAGGCCGGCGACGGCGGCGACCGCGAGGCTCATCCCCGCGGCGGTCAGTACCGCACGTGGGGCGGCCACCTTCGACCCGACCAGGCGAAGCGGACCGGCTCGCTCGTCGTCGGTGCCGCGGATTCCGTCGGAGTAGTCGTTTGCGTAGTTCACACCGACAATCAACGCCAGTGAAACCACAAGTGCCAGAAGCGCTTTCCACCAGACCGCGGAGTGCAGCCAGGCCGCCGCGCCGGTGCCTGCGATCACCGGTGCGATGGCGTTGGGCAGGGTGCGCGGTCGGGCGCCCTCGATCCACTGCGCGAGGCTGGCCATCAGTGGCCGGCGAGTTGGAGGACGAGGTTGATGGTGCTTGCGAGCACGATCGCGCCCAGCATGAATGACACCAGCCCCTGGGTCAGGACCGATCCGCGCATGGGCCGGCTGGCGATGTCGGTGTCTGAGACCTGGTAGGTCATGCCCACGGTGAAGGCCAGATAGGCGAAATCAAGGAAGCGGGGCCGATAACCCGCCTGATGGAACTGGACGGCGTCCGGTTCACCGCCCAGGTAGTACAGCTGTGCGTAGCGCAGCATGAAGGTGGTGTGGACCGCGAACCAGGCTGCGACGACGCTGAGGATGCCAATGGCGGCCTCGCCCACATGGCGTTCCGGTCCGGCGCCCACCAGCAGGTAGCCCACCCCGGCCAGGCTGGCGACACTGGAGATCAGAATGATCAGGTGTGACACCGTCGGCGTGCCGTCCTGATGCCGTTGCCTGACGTGCGACTCGGTCTGGGCACCGTCCAAGCCCGCCACCACCCACCACGTCGCGGCCAGGTAGACCGTCGCCGCGACGATCCAGCCCACCGCGGGCGAGTAGTGCCACTCGTGGCGCATCGTGCCGGTCAAGACGGCGGCCAGCACCCCCAGTGCCGTCGCGATACCCATCCGGACCATGGCCGTGAGCCTAGTGGGCCGGGGGCGCATACTGGGTCGCGTGAAATCAGAGATCTGTGACCAGTACGGCATCGACTTCCCGCTGTTCGCCTTCAGCCACTGCCGCGACGTCGTCGCCGCGGTGAGCAATGCCGGCGGGTTCGGCGTACTCGGCGGCGTGGCGTTCACACCCGAGCAGCTTGAGCAGGAGCTGTGCTGGATTGACGACCACGTCAACGGCAAGCCCTATGGCGTGGACATCATCGTGCCGGCCAAGTTCGAGGGCAAGGGCGAGAATCTGACCAGGGCCCAACTCGCGGATCGGATTCCGGATGACTATCGGACTTTCATTTCCGAACTGCTATCCGAGCACGACATCCCGATCGAAGAGGTGCGCATCGCTTCGTCGGCGCTGTCCGGCGATACCGGCCAGAACCTGCTCGAGGTGTCGCTGAATCACCCGATCAAGTTGATGGCCAATGCCCTCGGTGTGCCGCCGGACTACATGATCACCGCCGGCAAGGAGCGCGGTATTCCGGTGGCGGCCCTCGTCGGCGCCAAAGAGCATGCGATCAAACAGGTGCATGCCGGAGTCGACCTGATCGTTGCCCAGGGCACCGAGGCCGGCGGTCACTGCGGTGAGGTGACGACGATGGTGCTCATCCCGGAGGTGCTCGAGGCCATCGCCGATATCCCCGGCGGGCGCGAGACCCCGGTGCTGGCCGCGGGCGGGATCGTCACGGGTCGGCAGATGGCCGCGTCGGTAGCCCTCGGCGCCGCCGGAGCATGGACCGGGTCGGTATGGCTGACGACGGAGGAGGCCGAGACCGCCCCGCATACCAAACTGAAGATGGTGGCCGCCTCATCTCGGGACACCATCCGCTCGGCGGGTCGCACCGGAAAGCCCTCCCGGCAACTGGTGTCGGACTGGACCGATGCCTGGGCGCCGAACACGGGCGGCCGGTCACCGCTGCCGTTGCCGCTGCAGGCGATGATCGCCGAACCTGCGCTGCGCCGTATCGACAAACTCGCGCAGAACGGTCACCCCGGTGCCCAGGCGCTGTCCACCTACTTCGTCGGCCAGGGCGTGGGCCTGATGAACAAGATCAAGCCCGCCCGCGAGGTGGTGCTGGAGTTCATCGAGGACTACCTGAATGCCGCTGAGCGTCTGCACGGGACGATCGAGGA
>JBAXIR010000138.1:0-6600 GCA_037138275.1 Mycobacteriaceae bacterium
CAAGCACTGTGTCTTTCACAAACGTGATATCGCCGGTGATATCACGTTCTGCACAGCATCATCCCTGCCTGAATCCCCCGTGCGGCGAGTCCGCGCATGATGGCCGTCATGCAGCAGAACTACACCTACCGGGCCGAGTGGGATCCGGAGCGACGCGAATACTTCGCGCGGTGCTTGGAGTTTCCGGGACGCTATGCGGAGGCGTTCACAGCCCATGAGGCCATCGCCGCACTGGAGACCGTCGTCACCGAAGCCCTAGCCGAGATGGCGGAATTCGGCCAGACTCCCCCGGACTCGCTCACCGATCACCGCTACAGCGGGCGGTTTCTGGTTCGCACGTCGCGGATGTTGCACGCCAGACTCATGGTCGAAGCCGCAGAACAGGGCGTGCCGTTCAACCAGTGGGTGGTCGGCAAGCTCACCGACCGCCCGGTCGCTTTCGGATTCAACGACCTGTTCGACTGAATGTCGACGCTCCATGCCTGTCGGACTCCACCGATAGCCTCGCAGTGATCGGATGAATGACAGGGGGTTTGCGATGTCGGTAAGTACGACGCTTCACGGGCTGTCCCGGGGCACGAGGTGGGGGCTATTCGCCGGCGTCATGATGCTGTTTTCGGCGATATCCAGCGGTTCCTGGGTGGTTGGTCTCGCCGGAATCAGCGTGCTGGCGGCCATCGGCACGACGCTGTACGCGGCACACACGAAGACCAAAGCTGAACTCCAACCGTGGCCGTGGCCGGCCGACCTGCGCGCCCAGGCCGAGGCCCTGGCCCGCCCCATCGACCCGACACCCAAACGCCTGCTACCCCCGGATGAGAAAGCGTCGATGATCGCCGCGGTCGCGACCAATAAGGAGGCGTTGTCGCGCCTGATCTCCGACAAACCCCCGGCGTGGCCGTGGGCCGTGTTCACCTCGGTGGTGGTGCAACGCCGAAACGCCGTCAAGACCCGGCTCCGTGCGGTGGTGTCGGGCTACCAACCCCGCCCCGGAGTGCCCCCGATCACCGGCAGGGCCTACTCGGGGATCGCCTATCAGGCGATGAACAAAATCAGCGAGATCGTCCAACAAATGGAGCAATTCATGCTCAGCCCGGCGTTCACGGGAGTCTTCGGCGAGGGCACCGGCGACGGCGGTGCTGACTCCGATGCGATCGTCAGCGTCGCCAAACGCCTGATGGATTACCACGACGCACTACTTGTGCAAGCCGAGACATGCCTTCAGACCCCGGTCGGATCCGATGCCTTCGTCTTCGTCCAAGACATGGGTGCCTTCACGCTATGCCCGTTGGTGGGCTACCAGCAATTCATCACAACAATGTGCGCCCGGATCGGCGAAGCTCAAGACCTGCTGCCCTATACCAGCGGCGGTGATGTCATCGGCCTCGACGACGTGCACCTGGCCATGACTCTGCCCGACGGCCTGACGGATCGGATCGTCGCGCATATCAACAGATTCAACGAATGACGGTGCGGGTGTGGAGGGCGTACGTTGGAAGTAGGACTAGTGGGAGGAACTGTGATGACTGAGCAGAATCCAGGCAAAGCGGGCGGGTATGACCCGAAAAAGGGTGGCAAGTTCGAGCCGGCCACCAAGGCCACACCACCGCCACCACCGCGGCCCGGGCGCAAGAGGGACTAGTTACTTCCCGCCCAACAAACCCTTCAGCGCCGCGCGGGTATCAGCGATCTCATCGGGTGTCGCACCGAATTCCACTGCGGCGAAGTCGGTCACCCCGATCCCGGCGAGAGCGCCCACGCGATCCTGTACCTCAGTCGCCGAGCCGATGATGGCGATGTCGGCCGGGCCTTCCACTCCCTCGCGGTCGAGCATCGCCCGATAGCTGGGCAGGCCACCGTAGGCCGCGAAATTCTCCGCGGCACGAGCCGATGCGCCCGCGCGATCCTCGGTGACGCAGACCGGTAGCGCCGCAATGACGCGCGGCACAGGCCGGCCGAATTCGTCAGCCGCCTTGGTGATGGTCGGGACGATGTGATTCGCCAGCGTCACCGGACCGGTGCACCAGGTCAGTGTGCCGTCGGTCATCGCCGCGGTGACGCGCAGCATCTGCTCGCCCAGTGCGGCCACCACCACGCTGTAGCCGTCGGAGCCCTTGGCGCTCAGGCCGGCGTGCACCTTGTACATCTCGCCCTCGAAGTTGGCGAACTCGTTGCGCGACAACGGCATCAGCACACTGAGGTACTCGCGCAGGTGGCGAATCGGCTTGTCGTAACTCATTCCGAGCATGTTCTCGATGACGATCTTGTGACTCAGACCGATCCCGAGGGTGAACCGGTTTCCTGACGCAGCCGCCACGGTATGGGCCTGCTGAGCGATCGCGTGCGGGTGGCGCGGGAACGTCGGCACCACCGCCGTGCCCAGTTCGACGCGCGGCACCTTCGCGCCCACGATCGCCAGTGCAGTCAATGCATCGTGGCCGAAGATATTGGGCATCCAGTAGGCGGCAAAGCCGTCGCGCTCGACCGCGGCGGCCTCGGCGACGATGTCATCAAGGGTTCCGTCGTTGACAGCGGTGCTGAAGATTCCTAATTCCATGCGACTGACGCTACAACCCTGGTCCAGCCGGCCGAACTAGCCCTGCGCCTCAATCGAGACCGGTTGCCATTCTTCCCAGGTTTTCAGCCGGCTCTCGTAGTCCGCCTTGGCCAGCGTCAACGGGAGTTCCCCGAAGAACACCCGCAGCGGAGGGCTCGGCGAATCGACCACCTTGAGGATGGCTGACGCCGACGCGTGCGGATCACCGGGTGTTGAGATGCGCTGCGCGCGCACCCGCTCGGCCGCCGCATGCACCTCGTCATAGTCCGGCAGCGGGGTGGAGCGCGTCGACGACGATCCGGCCCAGTCGGTCGCGAACGACCCCGGCTCGATCAGGGTGACGTGCACTCCGAACGACGCGACCTCCTGGGCTAGTGACTGGGAGAACCCCTCCAGAGCCCACTTCGAGGCGTGGTACATCCCGACGTTCGGAAACGAGGTGATCCCGCCGATCGAGGACACCTGGATGATGTGGCCACTGCGCTGGGCCCGTAGATACGGCAGTGCCGCCTGGGTAATCCACAGCGCGCCAAAAACATTGGTCTCGATCTGTGCGCGGGCCTCCTGCTCGGTCACCTCCTCGACGAACCCGAAATGCCCGTAGCCGGCGTTGTTGACGACGATGTCCAGCCGCCCGAAGTGATCATGGGCCTGCGCGACGGCGGCGAAGTCGGCTGCCCGGTCGGTGACGTCGAGCCCGATGGGAAGGATCGCGTCACCGTAAATCTCGACGAGGTCGGCCACGGTGTCGGTATCGCGGGCGGTGGCGGCGACCTTGTCGCCGCGCTCGAGTGCTGCGATCGCCCACTGGCGGCCGAAGCCGCGCGATGCGCCAGTGATGAACCACACCTTTTCGCTCACGTGATTCCTAACTGTCTTTTGCAGTTCCCCCGCGAGGCGTCGGCCAAGAGGGGTCCGACATTGTCGAACCCGGCCAACTCGGGATTGCCCTCTTTCATCTGGGCGACGGAGGCATCGATGCACCGCTGGAGACGTTGGGCGTCGGAGTCATGCCACTGGAAATATGCGATAAGGCCGGCAGACGCCAAGCCGACCACCAGATAGATCCAGATCCGAGGATTCCTCAGCACCGCCGGCCCTTTCGTCGACGCCAGTATCGCCCAGGCTCACGTGAAGCGGGTATCTCGCCCGGCGGGAAGGGAAGTTTGTGCGGTATTCACGTTGCTGCAATACGATTAGGCCAAGCCATCATTACCGTCGTCTCACCCTCGTCTTCCAGGAGCCATCGTGAATAAGACATCGATCACCCGCTACCCGATGCTGGCAATCGTCGGGATCACCGCACTGTCGGCCGTCGCCTGCAGTTCGGCCACCAAGACCGAGTCCGCCGCGTCATCGGTGTCATCGGCTGCTTCGTCGGCTGCATCGTCGGCTGCATCGGCCACCACGTCTGCGGCCGCCGCCTCTCAGGCGCCGGAGAAGATCAACGGCGAGGACGAGGTGAGCGGTTCGATCGCGTCGGTATCGGGTATGCGGATCGAGGTGAGCTCACCGGAGGGTTCGGCATCGGTGTCATTCACCGACGACACGAAGATCATGGAGTTGACGCCGGCGAAACTGACCGACATCACCGCCGGCCTGTGCGTCACCATCCGGCCCGCCAGTGGCGCCGAGGGCGGCACTGTCGTCGCCGATGCGGTGGTGGTGGGTGCGTCCAGCGGCGGCGAGTGCAAGAAGACCGGCGGCGCGGACAACGCCGGGCTTCCGCGCAGCCCGTTGGGAGGCTTCCGCGGCACCGTCGATTCCGTCACCGGGACCACGATCGCCATCACGACATACGGCACCGACGGAAGTAAGACGAATTCCAGCATCGAGACCAATGACCTCACCCTGTTTGCGGATCGCCACCGTGTGAAGACTGACGCCATCGTCGAGGGCAAGTGCATCATCGCCGGCGGGACCAACGACACCGGCGGCGTCCTGCAGGCGAAGACGATCAACCTTCCGTTGGTCGTCAACGGTGAGTGCCCGCGGCCCAAGGTCTGACCAACCCCGCCGCGCGGGCCCGCCTGCTACGACGCGGTCATGGTGCGAATCGTGCGATCTGCGACCTGACGCGCTCTTCGAGTCCCCTCGGAAAGGCGAGGTTCAGCTTGGCCTCGCCAAATTCGATCTCTCTGCCGTGGGTGTAGGGCAGAAGTTCTCGAACCTCGGCCACCCGGTGGCAGAGCGTCACGATGAATTGGTCGTATCCGACCAGCGGGCACAGGGCCAACGCTGAGGTGTCGTTGAGCAATACGGTCGCGCCGGGGTCAACCGGTGTGTGAAGGCAGCTCTCGGCCATGCTGAGGAAACTGTCGTGGTAGTTCATCAGGCGGTTGGTGACATGCAGGATCGCGTTCGGGTCGACGGGGCGTCTGGCCGACACGTCATCAACTACTGCGGTGAATGCGGGGCTGAACATGAAATCCCTGACCTGCCTCCGTTTCTCGATGATCCCCTGCGTCGTCTCCCGCGCCAGATAGGCATAGGACCGCGCCGTCAGCGCTGCGCCCGGCCGGGGATGGTAGCCCGAGGCGCAGTTGCGGAGTCGTGACACCACAGCATTGCGACGTTGCAGTAATGATGACGCGAATACCGCCCAGGCCCACAGCGGCGGTTTGTCGGCCAAGAGCCGATCGAGCTCGTTCTGAGTCGAGACGACCTGAGCCAGGGCGGCCGCCGACGGATCCGGCGGAAGCAGTCGCTTGGGCCGCGGGCCGAACGGGCGCGACAAGTGCTCGACGGCGGCACGGAACTCATCCGGCCAGGGCCAGGGCAAGCCAAGGTAGCCGTGCTGCCGGATTGGCGCGTAGGTCATACCCGTTGCTTTCCCTTCTTCTCGACCGCCGGCAGCAGCCCCGCCGCGCTACACCTGTTGGCCCACCGGCCCGCGGTGCTGCGACTCATATCCAGTTCACGCATCACCGCCGCGATCGGCTTATCAAGGTTGCTTGTGTAGATGGCGGCTACCTGATGGAGAAGTTCCTTATCCCCTGGATCTCGTCGGCGCTGCGTCTGATCGACAACGCGCCGTTGGTCGGTGGCGGCCGGCCCTTCGGGCGCAAAGAGCCCCGTCGACAGCGGAAGGATCTGTTGCGCGCAGGCCGCGACGATGTCGCGCACCAACGTCTCGATGTCGATCGCCTCGAGGTGCTCGCCGCGCACGGGGGCTGCTGTGGCACCGTCTGGCTCGGTACTGGCGACTTTGAAGTAGGTGCACCGCGGAACACCCTCGACGAGTTCAATGCCGATAGTGATCCACGGAGCCTCGCGGCCACCGGCGTGAAATAGTATCTTCCGCGGTATCAACTGGTCGTCGACTGGTTCACAGTCATAGTGGCTGTAGTACGCCTGCCCGGCAGGCAGCGGGACACGGATAGTCATGCCACGCCTCTTATTCAGCTTAAAAGGCATTACAGCCCCCGTTCCCTACTAGTTCACAACCCGACCTGGTGGTAGTTCACAACTAATTCATAGTTGAATTTCTACTGCGGAGTGAACACGCTAGCAGAGACGGTCATAGTCGTCTACCCCCGGTTTCAGCAGTGCTGACGGCCCACCGAAACGTGTCGGTTACGGGAACATGTCCATCGACAGGTCGCGCAGATCTGCGTGCGCTTGGGCAGCTTGATCCGAACCGATCAACCCGCCAGCGCACGCCAGCCACGGCATGCTCACCGCCGATCAGCGTCCTTGGCGGCAATGGTGGCAGCTGGATCGAGTCGCGTGCCCGTCGCCTTGACCCCAGATTGCGCGCGCGCCAAAACCTCGCCGACTGTGGGCACCGCAGCCGAATAGCGATCCACGATCGCCCGGGTGCCAGGGCTGGCCGCCCCACGGGCCACGAAGACGATGTCCAGGCCGGCGTCCTTCACGAGGTCCATTGCCCGAACAATGGCGCTGTCGATCCAGTCGTCCCCGTTTTCGAAGACGCCGCCACCGATCCGGGTCAGCAGCACCGTGTTGGAGCCACCAACGCTTGCCTGCTCCACCGCGGCCAGCATGACCGCCTCATACGAGGCCTGTAACACCAAGCGCGC
>JBAXIR010000139.1:0-6581 GCA_037138275.1 Mycobacteriaceae bacterium
CCGTGAGCTACGAGACGGATCGCAACCATGACCTGGCTCCACGCCAGGTCGCGCGGTACCGCACCGAGAACGGCGAGGAGTTCGATGTGCCGTTCGCTGACGACGCGGAGATCCCGGGTAATTGGTTGTGCCGCAACGGTCTTGAGGGCACGTTGATGGAGGGCGACCGACCGGAGCCCAAGAAGGTCAAGCCCCCCAGGACGCACTGGGACATGCTGCTGGAGCGTCGTTCGGTCGAGGAGTTGGACGAACTGCTCAAGGAGCGGCTGGATCTGATTAAGACCAAGCGCCGCGGCTAGCCGCGCTGAGGTTAGTTGAGGCTAGGGCCTCAGCGCACCACGCCCCGGGCGCGGTCCAGCCGCCCGCCGATGCCCCACCGGGCCACTTTGGTCATCGCCTCGCGGATATTGGACCCGCTCATCTTCGACACACCGAGTTCGCGCTCGGTGAATGTGATCGGCACCTCAACCACGGTGAACCCGCTGTTGATAGTCCGCCAGGTCAGGTCGATTTGGAAGCAGTACCCCTTGGAATCCACCGTGGACAGGTCGAGTTTCTCCAGCGCCTCCCGCCGGTAGGCGCGGTAGCCGGCGGTGATGTCGTGGATTCCCACTCCCAGCAGTAGCCGGGAATAGGTGTTCGCCGACTTCGACAGCACCAGCCGTCGCCATGGCCAGTTACGCACGGTTCCGCCGTCGACGTAGCGGGAGCCGATCGCCAGGTCGGCCCCGTTGTCGATGGCGTCAAGCAGGCGGTACAGCTGCTCCGGGGCATGGCTGCCGTCGGCGTCCATCTCCACCAGCACGCTGTACTGGCGCGCCAGTCCCCAGGCGAAACCGGCCAGATAAGCCGCACCGAGCCCATCCTTGCCGGTGCGGTGCATGACGTGCACGCGGTCCGGATCTGCCAGCGCCCGCTCATCGGCGAGGTCGCCGGTGCCGTCCGGGCTGGAATCGTCGACCACCAGCACGTGCACGTCTGGACGGGCCCTGTGCACCCGGTCCAGGATGAGCGGCAGGTTCTCCCACTCGTTGTAGGTCGGGATGATCACCAGGGTGCGCCGAACGGGGGGCTCGGCGGCCTTCTTGGCCGGGCCCTTTCCCTGGGTGCTCATGGGACTCCTCCGTCGTGCCGGTCGGTCCGGCGCCGGATGCGCAACGGGCGATCCGAACTCCCATTCTGCAGCATTGCGACACCGACAGCCGCTATCGCGACCGCCACCAGCAACCACTGCAGGGGTTCGGCCCACCTGGTCGCCGGGGTCGGCTCGGTCCGCAGGCGGACCTCGACATCGAGGTAGGCGGGCGTGAAAAAGGCGGTGCGGGCCAGTTCACGGCCGTCCGGGGCGATGGCGGCGCTGATTCCGGTGGTTCCGGCGACGATCAGATAGCGGCCGTGTTCGACGGCCCGCAACTTCGCGAACGCCAGTTGTTGTTCGCTCATGGGTTGATCGAAGGTGGCGTTATTGGTCGGGACCGCCAGCAGTTGCGCGCCGTTTCGGACCGACCGGCGCAGCGCGCGGTCGAAGATCACCTCCCAGCAGGTGGCCACGCCGACCGGCACACCCGCGGGGTGCACCACCGCGGTGCCATTGCCGGGGACGAAGTAGCCGGCCCGGTCGGCATAGGACGACAGGTGCCGGAAGAACGAACGCCACGGCAGATACTCACCGAACGGTTGCACGATCTGCTTGTCGTGGCGCTCCCCCGGCCCCGTGGCGGGGTCCCACACGATGACGGTGTTGGAGGCCGCCGGGTCCTCCGGTGTCGCGTCGGGGCGTTCGACGACGGCTCCAACCAGGATCGGCACCCCGATGGCCCGGGCCGCGACGCCGATCTGCGCGGCGGCATCGGCATTGCTCAGCGGATCGATATCGGAGGAGTTCTCCGGCCAGATCACGAACTTCGGCTGCGCAGCCGCGCCGGCGCGAACGTCGTCGGCCAGTTGCAGCGTCTGACGGACATGATTGTCCAGTACCGCGCGACGCTGGCTGTTGAAGTCCAGGCCGAGTCGGGGCACATTGCCCTGGATCGCGGCGACGGCGATGGCGGGTCCATCATCCATCGCGGCGCGGCGCACGCCGGGTGCCGCCACCGCAGTGATCAGCAGCACCGCACAGATACCCGCCCCGGCGGCGATCAGCGCACCGGCCGACGGGCGCGGATGCGATCCGGTGCCGTCGCGGCGCACCCGCTGCGCGGCACCGGTGAGGACTGCACACAGCGAGGTGGCAAGCAGAGCGATCGCGAATGACACTGCGGGCGCGCCGCCGAGTTGTGCCAGCACCAGGAATGGACCGTTTGCCTGACCGAAAGCGGTTACACCCCAGGGGAATCCGCCGAATGGGATACTGGACTTCAGCCACTCCTGCATCGACCAGACTGCCGCGAGCCACAGCGGCCATCCGGGTAGCCGGGCCACGCATACCGCGAGCACACCGAATATCGCCGGGAAGCAGGCCTCCATCGCCGCCAGCATCAGCCACGGGATCGGGCCCACCAGCCCACCGATCCACGGCAGCAGTGGAAGGTAGAACGCAAGTCCGAACGCGAACCCGTATCCGAATCCGCCCGCCATCGTGGTGCCCGGGTGCACCAGAACCCAGGTCAGCAGCGCCAGTGCCGGCACCGCGGACCACCACCATCCGACCGGCGGGAAACTCACGCACATCAGCAGTCCGGCCAGCATGGCTATGCCGAGGCGAAGCATCCGCGGTAGCAGTGTGGTACTGAACCGCTCGGTGCTGAACCGCTCGGTGCGGCTACCCATGGAGCACGACGCCGCGGTGCACGGTCTGCCGGCAGTGCGGCAACGGGCTGTCGGGATCCAGGTTCGGCAGGACCGGGACACGCGACCGAGGGTCGGTAGACCAGCGCGCCACGTTGTCGGCGGGGGCGCTGACGTCTAGTTCAGCGGTGTCCCAGACGGCGTAGGACGCGGGCGCGCCCGGGACCAGGGTGCCGGTGACACCGTCACGAACCCCGCCGGCCCGCCAGGCCCCGCGGGTAGCGGCGGCGAAGGCGGCCCGCACCGAGATGGCGCTGCCGGGCGTGCGGTGCAGGCTTGCGGCCCGCACCCAGGACCAGGGATCCATGGCGGTCACGGGCGCATCAGAGCCGAAGGCCAATCGCACGCCTGCCGACGCCAACAGTGCCAGCGGGTTGAGCGTGGCGGCACGGTGCGCTCCGAGACGGCCGGCGTACATACCGTCGTCGCCGCCCCAGATGGCGTCGAAACCCGGTTGCATGCTGGCGGTGATGCCCCACGCGCCGAGTTTCGCCGCCTGCTGCGCCGACACCATCTCCAGGTGCTCGAGCCGATGCCCGCACCGGGCGACCGCCGGCACGCCGAACCGTTCCACGGTTCGCTCGAGGGCGTCGACGACCGCGGTCACGGCGCCGTCACCGATGACATGGAATCCGGCCGCGACGCCGGCCTCGGTGCAGGCGAACAGGTGCGAAGCGATCGAGTCGGTATCCAGATAGCAATTGCCTATACATCCGGGTGCATCGGCATAGGGCTCGGATAACCAGGCCGTGTGCGATCCGAGTGCGCCGTCGACGAACAGATCCCCGGCCAGGCCGCGGGCTCCGGTGGCCTCGATGAGTGCGCGGGCCTGATCCGCCGTCGACACCGCCTCGCCCCAGTAGCCGACCACATCAACACCATGGTCGGTGCCGTGCAACTCGTTCCAGTCCTCGGCGCCGCCGATCTGAGGCCCGGCGCACTCATGGACGGCGACGATGCCCGCCGCGGCGGCCGCGTCGAGTGCGGCCCGGCGGGCGTGATCGCGTTGCCGAGCGGTCAGCAGGCGCCGCGCCTCGGCCCGGACCAGGTGATGGGCTTGGGCCGACAGCGGCCGCTGCGGATCGAACCCCGCGACTGCCGAAAGTCCGGATGCCCTGTCGCGCAACGCAGTTGAGGCGACCGCGGAATGAACATCGACGCGGGACAGATAAGCCGGAATCCGTCCGGCGACGGCGTCGATATCAGCGGTGGTGAGCATCTGGCCTGGCGGCCATGCGCTGTCATCCCACCCGTGACCCCACACCGGCTGACCTGGATTGGCGTCAACGTGGTCGGCGATCACCCGCAGACACTGGTCGCGACTCGTGGCGGCCGACAGATCAAGCCCGGTGAGTTGCAGTCCGGTGGCGGTCAGGTGGACATGACTGTCGACGAACGCCGGTGCGACGAACGCGCCATCGAGGTCGATGCTGTCGGCGTCCGGGAACTGCGCCATGCCCACGGCATCATCGCCCAGCCAGGCGACCACACCGTCGCGCACCGACATGGCAGTGGCATCCGGGTGCGACGGACTATGGACAAGCCCGTTGAACAGCAACGTGGTTCGTGCCCGAGCGGGGACTCCGGGATTAGCAGGCAACAGTCAGATAGACCGTGGTGTTGGCCGGCGGGTGGTCTCCGCGCATCCCGTCAACGCTTGCGACCTTGCACTGCGACAGCGGGTTGCGATGACCGGGGGCCGGCGCCGGGCGGAGATGAAGGTAACGGTCATGGTGCGCCTCCCGAACTGTCACGCGCGGCTCAAACAACGAACGGCCTTGACGCTACATGCCGACGGCCATATGGGCCTGACTCAGATGTCGGTGCGCCTGGCGATAGTGCCACGCGGAAGTCTGCGCATCTGCTCTGCTTCACGCGGGTCGGCCACAACCGCACTATCGACCACCTCGCCGTCGATATAGCCTCCGCGGGTGCCGCCGGGGAACCCTGAACCAGGGAACACCGAACCAGGGCTCATCGCGCCCATTCGGCGGGTCACGCCCCGGGTCAGCATGGCCGTGGCCACCGGCCGCACCGCACTGCGGGTGGGCGGCAGCAGCATCAACGCACCCAGAGCGCTGCTCACCAGTCCGGGGATGAGCATCAGCGCCCCACCGAGGCCGACGAGCAATCCGTCGGCCACTGCGCCCTGCGGGTTGCCGCGGGCCAGGCGCAACGCTGCGACCTGCCGCCGGAACTGCGAGCCCACCAGCACCAGACCCAGCAGGAATGTTCCGAGCAGCACCGCAACCGCCCAACCGGGCCCGACGGCCCACATCAGCGCCACGGCGACCGCGAGTTCCACGACGATGTAAAGCCAGAATCCCCGCCTCACCATGGCGGGGCAACGATTCGCGACCGTCTGCGGTTCCGCATCACGCCGCGCGCAACTCCAGACCCACGGTGCGCTTAGCGCCACCGCGCAGTTTGGAGAAGAAGTTGAAGATCTGCCCGACGATCCCGTAGCGCTTATTGATCGCCTGATAGACGCTTTCGGTCTGCGAGTCGTCCATGACCGAGGCCACTGCTTCGATGGCCTCGCCCTTGACGTTGCCGCGCACATCGCAGACCGCCAGGGTGACCCGCGGAGTGTTGCGGATCCGCTTGACCTTCCAGGCGTTCTTCTCGGTGATGACCAGTGCGCGGTCGCCGTCGGCGGCGATCCAGATCGGGGTGGGTTTGGGCCGGCCGTCCCTGGTGAACGTGGTCAGCAGGACGTACTTGGCCTTGGTTACTTCGGAAAAGGTGGTGGCAGCCATGTAGCCAACCTACCGCGATTCCAGTTCGCCTTCAGTGTCGAGCAGTGCCTGGCGCAGCCCGGCCAGCGTCGCCGGGTCGGGGTTCTCCCACATCCCCCGGCCCGCCGCCTCCAGCAGTCGCTCCGCCATTCCGTGCAGCGCCCACGGGTTGGACTCGTTCATGAACTTGCGGTTCTCCGGGTCCAGCACGTAGGACTCGGTGAGTTGCTCGTACATCCAGTCCGCCATCACGCCGGCGGTGGCGTCGTAGCCGAACAGGTAGTCCACGGTGGCGGCCATCTCGAAGGCGCCCTTGTAGCCGTGCCGCCGCATGGCCGCCATCCACCGCGGGTTGACGACGCGGGCCCGGAACACCCGTGCGGTCTCCTCGGTCAGGGTTCGTGTGCGCACCGAGTCGAAGCGGGTGTTGTCGCCGATATAGGCGGTCGGGGCCTGCCCGGTCAGCGCCCGCACGGTGGCGATCATGCCGCCGTGGTACTGGAAGTAGTCGTCGGAGTCGGCGATGTCGTGTTCGCGGGAGTCGAGGTTCTTGGCCGCCACCACGATCCGGCGGTACTGCATGGACATGTCCTCCGCAGCCGGGCGGCCGTCCAGGTCACGGCCGTAGGCGAACCCTCCCCACGTGGTGTACACCTGCGCAAGGTCGGCATCGTCGCGCCAGTTGCGGTTGTCGATCACCTGCAGCAGGCCAGCTCCATAGGTTCCCGGTTTGGAACCGAAAATCCTTGTGGTGGAACGTCGTTCGTCGCCATGGATTTCCAGATCGGCCTGGACGTGGGCCCGGATGAAGTTCTGTTCGAAGGACTCGTCGAGGCCGGCGACCAGCCGCACCGCGTCGTCGAGCATGGTGACCACGTGTGGAAAGGCATCCCGGAAGAACCCGGAGATGCGCACGGTGACGTCGATGCGGGGCCGCGCGAGTTCGTCGAGTGAGATCACCTCCTGATCGACCACGCGGCGGGAGGCGTCGTCCCAGATCGGCCGGACCCCCAGCAGCGCAAGCACTTCGGCGATGTCGTCGCCGGAGTTGCGCAT
>JBAXIR010000140.1:0-6564 GCA_037138275.1 Mycobacteriaceae bacterium
CGCCGGGCGCGGTGTTGTCGGCCAGGGTCATCGCGTGAATGGTGCCCTCGCCCAAGCCGTACACCGAGATTCGTTGTGCGTCGGTACCGGGTTGTGCGGCCAGGAACCGCACCGCCGCCGTGGCACCACCGGTATAGATGGCACTGCCGACGTCGGCGGGCCGGTCTGTGTAGGGGCCCAGACCGGTGCTGCCGGTGCCGACCTTGTCGTACCGCAGTGACGCCACACCGTGTTCGGACAGGAACTCCGCGAGTTGACGCATGTTGCCCACCGGTCCGGCAACATTGTTATCGCCGTTGCGGTCGGTCTGCCCGCTCTCGGAGATGAGCAGGGCGGCGGGGCTGGCGCCGTCTCCGGGGCGGTGCCGGTAGGTGCCGTGCACGGTCAGGCCGGCGGCATCGAAGCTCACCTCATCCTCAATCCACATTCGGCCGCCACCGCCGTCGCGCGAACATCCGCACAGCAGCGCAAGAGCCACCGCCACCGTCACCGCCAGCAGGCGCCGCATCACAGTCGCGCCGTAATCCAGCCGATGACGTCATCGAGCACGCGATCGCGCTCGGGCTCGTTGAATATCTCGTGATAGAGCTTCGGGTACACCGTGAGTTCGACATCGCGCGATGCCACGCACTGCACCAGGTGCTCGCTACCCGCAGTCGACACCAGCCGGTCCTGCTCCCCGTGCACCACCAGCAGCGGTGCGGTGATGGCACCGGCCAGCCGGGGCATGGTCTCCCCGACCAGCAGCAGTGCCTTGCCGATGCCGGCGGGGATCTTTCCGCGATACACCAGCGGATCGGCCTTGTAGTCGGCCACCACGGCCGGGTCGCGCGAGACCGCATCGGGGTCGATCTGCTCGATCGGCAGATCAGGCAGTATCGACCCGACCATCTTGCCCAGCAGCGCCTTGGGCTTGGACACCCCGGTGTGGGCCGCGATCGCCGGTCCGGAGAGCACCATCAGATCGTAGTCACCCGGATACTGCGCACCATAGGCGAGCACGATCCCGCCACCCATGCTGTGCCCCAACACGATTCGCGTGAGACCGGGGTATTCGGCAGTCGCGATCGTGACCACCGATCGGAAGTCTGCGACGAACTCCGACATCTGCCGTACCCGCACCCGTTTGCCGCCGGAGCGCCCGTGGCCGCGATGGTCGAGGGCGTAGGTCACCAATCCGGCGTCGGCGAATCGTTTCCCCACGTGGTCATAGCGACGTGCATGCTCGCCGTAGCCATGCGCCAGCACCACCACGCCGCGCGGTTCGGCGTCCGGTGTCCAGACGTCGTAGACGATTGTGACCCCGCCCACACCGGTAAACGTTCGCTCGGATCGCTCTACAGCCATCAGCCGAGACTAGTCGGGGCATTAGGATTAGCCGGACCCGGAGAGGTGGTGGAACGGTGCCCACAGTCGACATCAGACGATCCACCGATCGCGCCGCAACCCGGACGCCGTGGCTGGACTCCCGGCATTCGTTCGCGTTCAACGATCACTACGACCCGTCGAACACCCACCACGGGTTGCTGCTGGTGAACAACGATGACGTGGTGGCACCGGGTACCGGTTTCGACACCCACCCGCACCGCGATATGGAGATCATCACCTGGGTGCTGACCGGGTCACTGGTACACCAGGATTCGACCGGACACTCCGGGGTGATCTATCCGGGCCTCGCGCAGCGGATGTCGGCCGGACTCGGGATCCTGCACTCGGAGCGCAATGACTCCTGGACTCTGACCGGTGCCGAGGCGCACACCGAGCCCGTGCATTTCGTGCAGATGTGGGTCGTCCCGGACACCTCCGGGGGCACTCCCGACTACCAGCAGTTGGAGATCGACGACGAGTTGCTGCGCGGTGGCCTGGTGACGATCGCCTCCGGCAGGCCGACCCACCGCACCACCACCGCGATCACCATCGGCAACCCGCATGCCGCACTGCACGGCGCCCGGCTGGGCCCGGGCGAGGGCGTCGAACTCCCCGAGGCGCCCTACCTGCACCTGTACGTGGCACGCGGCGAGGTGGCACTCGAAGGCGCGGGCGCGCTGGGTGCCGGGGACGCCGCGCGGCTGGCCGCTTCGGGCGGTCAGCGGGTGAGCGCGATCGAGCCGGCCGAGATCCTGGTGTGGGAGATGCACGCGGGTTTGGCTGGCTAGCCGTCCTGGCACCGGCAGTTGGCGTCTTTATTAAGAATTCATTCTTTTCTGCTTCCCAAATCAGACATCGCGCCCACCATTAACTCAGCGTGCAACACGACGATCGGGGCTGACGATGCAAAGCTTCACCTGGACACCGGTGTTAATCATTCTGGCGGCAAGCCTGATTATCGGACTCATCTGGCTCACCATGCGTTCGATCATCCGGCGCGACCGGGCAATGATCAACGAGGACATGGACGAGCCACATGAGATCGAGGCCTACAAGGATCGTTGGAGGAACAAGGACGCCTCCTGACCTAGGTGCTGGGTCACTCGCAGGTCCTAGTTCAATCGCAGGTCCTCGGTCAATTAGGCTGGGGCACTTCGTAATACGGTCGCGGTCGAACGGTGACCGGCCTGTTACCGATGTTGACAGTGGTACGTGCGTGGCTATCGTTAGTGGCGCTGTCCGGTACCGTCCACGCCCGAAAGGCAACCCGTGCCACGCCCTGTCGCCACTCTTCGCCGCGGGAGTACGGCAGTGCTCGCATGCCTGACGCTAGCTGTGACCACCTGCCCCCCGGCCGGCGCCGCTGACGGCCGCGAGCAGTTGGCGCAGGCCATCGCGACCACCCGCGGCAGCTACCTGGTGTACAACTTCGGCAACGGCTTTCCGGTCCCGCTACTCAACGCGGCGGGTGACTGGAGCGAAGCTACCCGCGGCGGGCATCTGATGGTCGTCAAGGCTGCCTCACAGCGGATCGCACCTCGATTGCTGGTGGACTCCCATCAGGGTGTCCAGGCGCGCTGCGAGCGAACCCCGGGAGTGCGAACGTCGGAGGGTCTGATGCAGGCGTCCGAGACCTACTCGCCCCTGCAGGCCTGGCAGGCACTCGGGCAGCCGACCATCGCCATCAACGCCAACTTCTTCGATGTGCGGTCCCAGCAGGCCGGCTCCTGGAAGACCACCGGGTGCAGTTCGCCACTCGGGGCCTACATCGACACCACCGGATCGCTGGGCCGGGCCAATCTGGCGGTGACCGGGACGCTGGCCTACGCGGGCAAGCAGGCCCTCTCGGGTGGCGACGAGGTGTGGACGGCGCTGAGCACGCTGATCCTCCCGGTGCGCGGCGCACCGTATGTGGTGACGCCGAGGGCACCGAACGACTACGACGCCGCATCCCCGGTGATCGGAAAGCTCGTCGAGTCCGGGACCCGTTTCGTCGCCGTCAGCGGCTTGAAACTGTTGGCTCCCGGAGACACCGGACAATTGAACGATCCGGGTCCGAGCGCGGCCAGAACCGCGGTGGCCTACGCCAGAGATAAGGACGAGATGTACGTCTTCCAGGGCGGCAGCTACACACCTGATCAGATGCAAGACCTGTTCCGCGGACTCGGCAGCGACACCGCGGTACTGCTCGACGGCGGCGGTTCCTCGTCGATCGTGCTGCGCCGCGACTCCGGCGGAATGTGGGCCGGGGCAGGCTCACCGCGCGGATCATGCGACACCACGGCGGTGTTGTGCGACGCCCGCGAACGCGCGTTACCGAGTTGGCTGGCGTTCAACTAGAGCTTGGGTGTGAGGTCCAGTGACGTCACGGTCGTCATTTTCGTGACCCGCCAATCCCGGTCCTGACGCTGCAACTCCAGCCGATAGGACAGGTACTTCAGTGACGGGATGTTGTTGCTCTTCGGCGTGGTCGACGTGGTGTTGGTGTAGACGATGGCGGTGGCGTCCGATCCGCGCAGCGATTCCACCGCCACCGCGACGACCTGGGTGCTGCTGGTCACTTCGGCCTGTTTGTTTTCGGGGGCGATCGCATCGACGTAGCGGCGGTACTGCTGCCCGAAGTCTCCGCCGAGATAGTTGGCTGAGCGCTCGGAGAGCTTATCCATATCCGCCGGGGTGTAACTCCACAGCGTGGTGATCGCCTCGGCGGCGGTCCGGGCCACCTCCTCCTTCACCGCCACCGCGGCGCGGTCCCTCAGGTAGGCCTGCGCCGTCGCGCCGGCGAATGCGCCCGACGCCACGAAAAGGCCGACTGACGACAGCAACGCGACGCGCCGCGAGTTGCGCCGCAACCACGACGGGGCGGGCGGGCTATCTTCGGCGAGAATCTCCTCGGAAAGGGTCTCGTCGGGGAGAGTCTCGTCAGGCGGGCCTTCCTCGCGGAGAGCCTCCTCGGGCGAGCCCGCCTCGGAAGGAGCCTCCTCGCTCAAATCACCTGCAACAGGTTGCTGACCTTCCACTGCTCCCCCTTCCTGGTCGCGGTGACCACCCATCGGTTTCCGCTCTCGACCGTCTTGCCGTTCGGCATCTTGGTGGTCATCTTCGACACGGCGATGACGTCAGCGCTGCCGTCGTCGTTCCAGCGCTCGATGCCGAGATCCTGAACGGTTCCGAATCCACGCTCGGCCTGGGCCACCTGGAACACCACAGCGTTCATGTTGTCGCCGAACTGGGTCGCGAACTCGCCGGTGCCCTGCGCCAGGATCTGCTCGGCGTAACGGTTGGCGTTGAACGGATCCGGCGATGTGTACGCGGTGACGAACGAGTTCACGAAGGTGAGCACGTCTGCGTCCCGGATCTGTGCGCGGCGAATCGTCTCATGCTTGGTCACGATCAACGCGGCCGCCGTGACGGAGGCCAGCATCACTGCGGTGAGCGCGGCGATCCACGACCACACTCCCCGCATCGGGTTGGCCCGCCCGGGCGGCAGTGGGCGAAGTTCGAATGAATCCGGCGCGTCCGGGGAGATCCTGCGGCGCGGGCTCATCCGCCGGCTCCGCCGGACTTGGGCTGCGCCAGCACGGTGAGGTCCGAGACCTGCCACTGTCCCGATCCGGACCTCTCGAAGGAGACCCGGACCGATGCTGAGATGAAGCGTGGGCCGCCCGCCGCGCCGCGCTGGCCCTGCAGCAGCATCAGCATCACCGCCCGGTTTGCGGTCGAGTTCAGCACCGCACCGTTGGTCACCCAGTATTCGTTGTCCACCGCAGCGGCCTTGCGGGTGGCCTCCTGCTGGGCCGTCCAGGTCGGCCGGTAGCCGTCGGTCACCAGCGTCTGCGCCCGGGCGAAATCGTCCTGGATGGTCGCGGCCCTGTAGGTGAGCAATTCTTCGACGATCTTGGGGCCCTGCACCGCGATCTGTTCGCGCGCCTGGGCGGCAGCCAACTCCGGTCGGTACACCCCGAGGTATCCGGCACCGGCGATCGCGGCGGACACGGCGGCGGCCGCGGCGAGTGCAACGAGTGCGCGCCGGCGCCAGTCAGGTCGCGGGCCGTCGACCCGGCGAACCTCGGTGTCGGTCAGCAGATCGGCGAAGGTGCGGCCGCGGGAGTCGATGAGCGGCCAGAGCCATCCGAGCAGGACCGGAACGGTGTCGAGCAGGTGCGCCAGATCGCGCAGGACCAGACGCACCGGACCGACCCTGGCACCATCGGCGCCCACCACCGCGATACCGAAGACCGAACGGCCCATGCTCCACCCGCGCGTCGTGGGTAGGAAATACCGGTTGACCGCGATCACCGCAAGCGCACCGACGGCCACCACCACGCACAACCACCAGAGCCAGCTTTGCGGCCTGGCCGATACCGCCACCAGTCCGGCGGCGATCAGCAGGCCGAGGCCGAACAACACATCGATGGTGAATGCGCCCGCACGGGCCGACCAGTTCGCCACCGGTTCGGTGGCATCGGCAGGGGGCGCAGTGTCGAGGTCCGCCTCCAGTTCCGGGTCGATTGTCACCGTCACTTACTCACCGGTTCGATGTTGTCGATCTTGTAGGTGCCGTCCGACGGGGCCATCCGCACCCTCAACCGGTAGCTCAATTCCTGATCCTGCTGCTGCACATTCGACATCAACACGCGGGTCGCGACGAGAACGTCGATCGAACCATCCGGGTTGTAGTTCTCCGCCGCCGCCCGGATGTCGGTGATCTTCACCTTGGCCTTCACGGTCTGGTAGGCCTCGGTCAGCAGGCTGCTGTACAGGTTCGCCTGGGGCGCGTAGTTGTCAGTACTGCAGGCCACGATCTTGCGCTGACTCTCATTCATCGCCGCGAGGTCAGGTGCCTGGGTGGCGGCGACGCAGTCCTTGGCGGTCGCCACCGCCACGACCTCGTCGCCGGCGACCGCCGCGCTGTGTCGATGCGACAACCACGCCAGCACGCCGACGGTGAGCACCGCAAGGCTCGCCGCCAGCAGGGCCGCGCAGATGCCAGTCGGCCAGCGGCCACTGTTGAGCCTCGACTCCGGCTGATCCGGTGCTGTCTGTGGCGGGATCGGGGTCAGCTGGCCGGAGCCAGCATCTCCTTCCATCCGTCGTCTCCTGTAGTGGTCGAGTTCGTGACGGTATACGTCGTGCCGTCGGGTCCGACGATCTGCCCGCTCTGCGCGTCGTAGACGGCCGAGATTTTAGTCGCCG
>JBAXIR010000141.1:0-6556 GCA_037138275.1 Mycobacteriaceae bacterium
ACGGCATCGTTCACCGCTCCAGTATGGCGATCACCCCGCGACGACCGCTACCTTTCGCGGACTGATGCTGGCGATGGGTCCGGGATTCAGTTTCATTGTGCCAACTCGCCGATCTTGAGAAACTGCCTCGATGAGGATCGCGATCGCGGGGGCGACGGGCATGGTGGGCCGCCATATTCTCGAAGCAGCGCGAGACCGAGGGCATGAAGTCGTTGCGCTGTCCCGGTCGTCGGGCCAGGACGTGTCGACCGGCGCGGGGCTTGTGGAGGCCATCGCCGGAGCGGACGCGGTCATCGACGTGACCAATGTGCTGACGACCAGCGCCTCGAAATCGAGGCAGTTCTTCACCCGAGCCACCCGCAATCTGCTCGCCGCTGAGCGCTCGGCCGGGGTGGGGCATCATGTGTCGTTGTCGATCGTGGGAATCGACGGTACCGACGCCGGCTACTACGCCGGCAAACTCGCGCAGGAACGGGAAGTTTCGGCAGGGGCGGTCCCATGGTCGATTCAGCGAGCGACCCAATTCCACGAATTCGCCGGACAGGTGGTGCAGCGAGCGACGTTCGGGCCGGTCGCGGTGATTCCCACGATGCTGATCCGGCCCGTCGCGGCGCGTGAGGTCGCCGAGCGACTGGTGGAGGTCGCCGAAGCCGGACCGGCCGGGCGGTTGGCCGATCTTGTCGGGCCCGCCGACGAACGTCTCATCGACATGGTGCGACGACTGCATGCCCGCGACGGCGTCACGGCACGTTTGTTTGAGGTCCGACTGCCCGGACGATATTGGCGCGCGGCGGCTTCCGGGTCACTGCGTGGCAACGCTGCCGAATCGGATCTGGCGCGGACGACGTTCGACCAGTGGCTGGACGGCCGGGTCACGTGACGGAACGTCGGCAACAAACCGGGATGTCAAACCATTGCCATCCCGCCCAGCCCGGAAACGTCAGCTAAGTCAGGCCGATCACCCGGGCACCTCGGTCAACCCCAGATTTCCGCTAACTCGTCGGCGATGGCGGTCGGGTCCTGATGATCGGAGTTGCAGCTGACGGCCACCGCGTGGGATCGGTCCGCGCTGACGGAGAAATCCGTGAGGAATCCGGCCCAGGCGCCGTCATGCTCCAGTGTCCCGTCGGTCCCGACGTAGATTCCGGCGCCGTAGCGATCGCCGGTGTCGGCGTCGGTCGTGACAGCACCGTCGACTTGCGCGGCAAGTAACGTCGGGCCGCCCACCGCGCCGGTGCGATAGTTGTCGGCCCAGATCACGAGTTGGCTTGGCGTGGTCTGGATGGAGCCGTCACCGGTCTGCTCCCAGGCGGTGGTGGCGACTGTGTACTTGCCGTCATCCCTGGTGTACGACTCGGCCAGCGTCGGCACCGGCCGGGCCGGATCCAGCACCATCTTCAGGCCCAGCGGTTTGAAGATCTCGGCGCGGAGAAAGTCCGACAGCGATTGTCCCGACGCCGCTTCGACGACCTGGCCGAGCAACAGGTAGTTGGAGTTGGAGTATTCCCACTGCGTCCCAGGCTTGAACTCCAGGTCCTTCACCTTCGCCAAAGCCTTCAGGGCGTCGGCGTTGGTCGTGCGATCGCCATCCTCATACCCCGCGTCGTAGAGCAGGCCGACGTAATCGGGGATGCCGCTGTTCTGGTGGATCAACTGGCCGATGGTCACCGTCCGCGCCCACGCCGGCAGCCCGGGCACGTAGTCGGACACCGGATCGTCTACCGACAGTTCGCCGGCCCCGGCGAGGAGCAGGGCCGCAGTGGCCGTGAATTGTTTTGACACCGAGGCGATATCGAAGGCCGTATCCGTGGTGATCTTCGTCCCGGAGTCCAGATCGGCCACGCCGAGCGCGTCCGCCCAGACCACCTTCCCCGCGATGCCCACCGCCGCCGAACAACCCGGCTTGCTCTTTTTGACGGCCCGGTCCAACACCTTCAGGCTGCGGGCCGTCTGCTCGGCGGTCGCGGTCGCGGTGGCGGTGCCCGATGCACTGGGGGACAACACGGGTGAGGTGTCGGCCGTGACCCCGGTCCGGCTGCAGGCGCATAGCAGCAGCATCGTCACCAAGAGGGGCGCAATCCGCATGCGCTGACTCTAGGCACGCGGTAAAGGCTCAACAGCCATTTACGCCGACCGCCGATACCGCAGGCAGACGCCCTGCATCATGATGCAGTGATGCTATGATGCACGCATGCGTACAACGGTGGATCTGCCCGATGACCTGCACCGACAGGTGCGGGCGATCGCTAGCGATACCCAGCGCACCTTCAGCGATACCGCCGCCGATCTGATGCGGCGTGGGCTGCGCTCCGATGCTGCGGTGCCGCTGTCCCAAAGCCCGAGAACCGGCCTGCCGGTCATCACCCTCGGCACTGTGGTGACCACCGAGGACGTCCGGTCGCTGGACGATCAGGAGTGACGACGCTTCTGGACGCGAACGTGTTGATCGCACTGGTGGTGTCCGACCACGTCCATCATGACCCGGCAGAAAGCTGGTTCGCCGGCCTGGATGACTCGTTCGCCACCTGTCCGATCACCCAGGGCAGCCTCGTTCGCCTTCTCATCAGGCAGGGGCAGAACGCCGAGGAGGCCCGTGCGGTGGTCATTGCCCTGACCCACAGCCCGCGGCATGAATTCTGGCCCGACAGCGTCTCTTTCACCGATGTCGAACTCCACGGCGTCATCGGCCACCGACAGGTGACCGACGGCTACCTCGCCCAACTGGCGAGGGCCAACCGGGGCAGGCTTGCGACCTTCGACCGCGGCCTCGTCGCACTGCATCCCGATATCGCCGAACTGGTCCCCACTACGCGCTGATCCAGTCAGAGATCGAGGACGAGCTTCTCGGATTTCGCCCGGGACACGCACAGGCACATCGAGCAGTTGGCGGCGCGCTCCTGCGGCGTCAGCACGGCGTCGCGGTGATCCGGTTCGCCGTCGAGTACCGGTGTGACGCAGGTGCCGCACACCCCCTGTGAACAGGCCCACTGGACCGGGATGCTGTTTTCCTCCAGCACATCGAGGATCTGTCGGCCCGCAGGGATGTGGAGCGTGAGTCCGCGCCGGGCCAACACCACATCGAACGGGCGGCTCTCGGTGATGTCGAACACCGGGGCGCTGAAGTACTCCCGATGGATGGTGTCCAGCGGCCAGCCCAAGCCCAACGCCTGCGAGCTGACCCAGTCCATGAAGCCCGCCGGCCCGCACAGGTACAGCTCCGTCCCGGCGCTCCAGTTGCCCAGATTCGTGGCGGGGGACAGCGCGGTCCGACCCGGGCTGGCGTCGAGATGCACCGAGATCGCTTGCGCGAACGGCAGATTCATCAGCTCGGTGCCGAATGGAACGGCATCGGCATCCTGGGCGCAGACGTGCAGTTCGAACGGAGTCCGCGTCGACCACAGTTGGTGCGCCATCGACAGCAGCGGGGTGACGCCGATACCGCCGGCCACCAGAACGTAGCGATCGGCGGGGATCAGCTCGAAGTTGTTGCGCGGTGAGCTGATGGTCACCAGCGCACCGGTCTGCAGCGCCTCGTGGACCTCCACGGAGCCGCCCCGGCCGCCGGGTTCGGGCTTCACCGCGATCTGATACCGACGCCCGGGGGAGTTGCACAGTGAGTACTGACGGACCCGACCGCTGGGCAGCCGTAGCTCAATGTGCGACCCCGCCGTGAACGGCGGCAGCGGCTCATCGACGCCCTCGAGGACGAAGGTGACGATGCCGGCGCCGCCGACCTCGCGGCGTTCGACAATCCGCGCGGTGTGCACGGTGTCGCTCGCTCGCTGCGGCAGATCCACCATCGTCGGCCCCCGGAACAGCGTTCGTTCCGGGATGCCCTGGCGGGTCAGGATCCCGGCACCCAGATCCCACATGAGGTGGTAGCGGTGGAACGGGATGTGCGGCATCGCGTGATGCATGCAGTGATCGGTCTGGCCGAGCCAGTAGACCTTCGACAGAGGCTGGCTGTTCACCTTGACCGTCGATTGAAACGGGGCGTCCTCCCAGGTGGCTTCCTCGGGATGCTGAATGTGTGCGAACACGTACACCAGCACCATGGTCGCGATCTTCTGCGGGATCAGCCAAACCACGACGAACTGCCAGGCGTACGGCGAGAGCAGGAAGCCCACCTGGATTCCGACGTAGAGCGCCAGCGCGCCCACCAGCATCGCGCGTTCGCGGCGCGGCCGGGTCGACCACATCTTGGTGACATACCAGTGCGCCCACACCCATTCCGGCGCCATACACACCAACGGCAGCAACCACTTTGGGGCATCGACGAACAACAGGTCGGGGTCGCGGTCGGGGTCGCCGACCCAGCGATGATGTTCCATGTGCAGCGCCCGGTACACCGTGGTGCTCAGCCCGGGGATGAAGATCAGCGCGGACACGGTCCCGATGACATTGTTGAGGTGTTGATTGCGCGACGCGGCCTCGTGCACGGCGTCATGCAGCGGGGTGAAACTGGTGTAGATGGCGAACTGGTTGAGCACCATCATCGCCAGCATCGGGATGTGGCCACTCAGGTAGGCCCACGTGGAGGTGACGAATACCCCGTACGCCATCACCACCAATCCGATGTGCGGCCACGACCACACCGGCCGACGGGCCAGCGCCGGATACTGCGGATCGGCGACGACCGCGGCCAGCACCTGCCGCACGGATGGGTTATCGGTAATGGTCACGAGTGGCGCTCTTTTCGTCGTGATGGTCAACGCCCGGGCAGGCAACGCCCAGGCGTGCGGTTCAATATAAACCGCGTTGGCGGGCGGTATCGCACGCAGGATCAGGCCATGGCGCGTCTTCCATCTCACCCCCGCTCCGACGGGCTGACCAGCCACGTCGAGGGCAGACGGTTTCACTGCGCGCGAAACAGGTGGCACTTTCTTGTAATGGTGTAATCATGTAATTATGAAATCATCAACTCGTCGGGTTGACCCCGCTGAAATCGCTGACTGGTTCGCTGGTCGATTGCCCACCGACTGGTTCGCCGGTGAACCCGCCGTCACAGTGGATCGTGAGGAGATCACGGTCATCGGCACCCTGCCCGCGGACGGTGACGCGGAGACGTCGGCGCGTGCATCGGGCCGGGCCGCACGGTTCCGGGAGGACACCCGCAGTGAGCGCATCCGGATCGCCGAGGAGGCGCAGCAGCAATTCGGCCGGACGGTGTCCTGGGGTGTCGAGTTCGGGGACCCCGCGGCAGCGGAGCGAATCCTGTTCACCCACATCGCGGTTCCGGTGATGACCCGGCTCAGGCAGCCCGAGCGCCGGGTGCTCGACACCCTCGTCGACGCCGGGGTGGCCCGTTCCCGCGCGGACGCGCTGGCGTGGTCGGTGCGACTGGTCGGCGAACACACCGAGGAGTGGCTGACGAAGTTGCGCGCCGCGATGGAACAGGTGGACGACGTCCGTGCGCAGGGACCCGAACTGTAAAACCCGTATCCGCAACGATGCCGGAAACAGTGCGGGAATTCATCGGTGTGTACGACGCCGACGGCACTCTGCAGCCCGGTCACCAACCTGGCGATCGCCCGTCGGGCGGAGACTTCAGGACACCTGCGCGGCCAGAACCCGGCGCAGACCGGCGGCAGCCCGGTCACCGATCTGGCCGAACATCAGCCGCAGGCCCAGATCGCCTACGCGCAGAACACCATTCAAGCGGAGATCTGCGTCGTAGGTGACGACCGATCCGGTGCCGTCCGGCTCGACCGTGATCCGGTCGATCGACGTGAACACGATGCTGCGGGCCACCACGAGCAGGTTGCGCGGGGCGTCGTGTTCCTCGGTCACGTACCGCAGTGTCAGGTCGGGGCTAGGGCCAAGGCCGGCGACGGTGACGTCGAACACGGCGTCCTTGCCGCCGCCCGAGCCCTGCACCTGCTTGACAGCCTTCACGCCGGGATCCCACTCGGCGAAGTTGCGGAGGTCGGCCATGTAGGCAAATACCTGCTTCGGAGTCTTCGCGGTCTTCACCGTTGTCACGTAGCGCGCCATGGGTGGCCTACGACCACTCCGCGAGCACGCGCATCTTGCCGGCCTTCACTGCCGCGTCCCGCCGCAGCTTCTTGAGTTGCGGGGCGAATGCGTTGTGGTCGTTGTCCTGAATGTTCAGCGGCAGATCGAGTGCGTTGAGCAGTTTGGCTTCGAGGTACCACGGCTCGGGATGCAGGACCCAGGACACCGACGCATTGTCGGCCATCCACTGGGTCAGGACGGCTTCGCCGCCGGCGAAGGTCTGGCGCTTGCCCGAACCGATCCGGCGCAGCGCGAAGCCGAGTTGATCACCGAGCAGGACTCCGAGCGACTTGCGCAGCGTGGAGCCGTCCGCGCTCGCATTGCCTGCGCCGAAGTGATAGCGGATGCGCTTGCGCAGATCCTGGGGAACCTGCGGCTTGCCGTCCGCCCGCGGTGGGCCGGGGCTGATTCCGACGTAGAGCAGTGTCAATCCGTCCCGTTGTTCGCAGCCGGAGACATCGATCTCGCCGGGGATGTCGCGGAACCACCAGCCGTGGGCGCCCGCTTCGGCGGGCACCGGAGACGGCTCGGCGAAGATCTC
>JBAXIR010000142.1:0-6538 GCA_037138275.1 Mycobacteriaceae bacterium
TGGACGGCGTCGCCGGCCAGTCTCGAGATGATGGCGCGCGCCCAGCAGGATGCGTTGCCGCCGAGTTTTCAGCAGGAACAGCATTTGCGGACGGCGTTCCGTGCCAAGGCCGACGGCCGAACCGTGCCGCGGTTGATCATGGCGTCCTGGGACGTCGACGGCTGGTGTGACGTGGCCGCGATGACGGATGCGATCAACGTCCACGTCCGCCGCCACGACACCTATCACAGCGCGTTCGAGGTGAACGCTGAGACGATCACCCGACGGACCATCACCGACCCCGATTCCATCGAGTTCGTTCCCACTGTGCTGGGCTTCATGGAACAAGACCAGATCCGCACCCACACGCTCACCGCGACTCCGAACACCCTGGAGTGGGATTGCTTTACTTTCGGCGTCATTCAAAAGGCGGACCACTTCACCGTCTACGCCAACATCGACCATCTGCACAGCGACGGCACGTCGGCCACCGTGATCTATCGCGATATCCACCAGACCTATCTGGCGCTGGTCGCCGGGCGGTCCGAGGAGTTGCCGCAGACGTCGGGCTACCGCGACTTCACCGCCCGTCACCGTCTGCAGGTCGAGGCCATGACGCTGGACTCCCGGCCGATCAAGGACTGGGTCGACTTCGCCCGCGACACCAATGGCGACTGGCCCAGTTTCCCCCTGGAACTGGGCGATACCTCCACCCACAGCGCGGGCGGCGTCGTCACCGTTGAGTTGCTCGACGCTGACGAGTCCGAGGCGTTCAATTCTGCCTGCCGCGCTGCCGGCGCCCGGTTCAGCGGTGGCGCGATGGCCTGCGCGGCGCTGGCCGAGCACCATTTGACCGGCACTGAGACCTTCCACGGTTTCACCCCGTCGGACACCCGCGTCGGCGACGCGCAGGCGCTGAGCGCGGGCTGGTATGCCAGCCTGTTCCCGGTGTCGGTACCGGTTGGTGGCGGAGACTTCGCGCTGACCGCACGCGCTGCGCAGAAGTCGTTCGACGCCAATAAGCAGATGTCAGTCGCGCCGTTCCAGCGGGTGCTGGACCTGGCGACGCCGGAGGAGCTTGACATCACGCTGGCCAGTAAGCCGTCGATGATGGTGTCGCTGATGGACTTCCGCACGATGGCTGACGCCGACACCAACCGGCTCGGTATCTATCTCGACAACCTGTCCCTCGGCGGCATCAACACGTGGATCATCAGGCACGCCGACAAGACCACTGTCACCGTGTCCTTCCCGGAAACGCCGGAGGCCCGCCACTCGGTGCACCACTACATCGGTGTGTTGCGTCAAGCGTTTGGCGACGCCGCCGAACTCACCGAACAGTGGGGCGATCAGTTCGCCGACCAGGCTTTTGCGCATTCTGCTTAGGTAGCCGGTTAAGCTGCCGCCATGGCCGGCAAGCGTCGCATCGATCTGCGGCTCGCAACGCAGATTCTGCTGTTGCAGCTCGCGGTGGTGGCGTTGACCCTGGGGATCGCGTTCGCCCTGCTGGCTGTGGTGAGCCACCGGCGTCTGATCGACGAGTACGGCACCCGCTGCCTCGACATCGCTCGAGTCGCCGCCGCCGCCCCCGCGGTCCGCGCCGACGTCGCCCGGTATAGCGACGAGACGATGCCCGCACCTGACGAATTGGCACGCGGGCCGCTGCAAAATATCGCCACCAAGGTTCAGCAGGGCACCGGCGCCCTTTTTGTGGTGTTCACCAACGATCGCGGCCTCCGGTTGAGCCATCCCAACCCCGAGGAGTTGGGCAAGATGGTCAGTACCGACCCGTCGGCGGCACTGGCCGGCCGGGAGGAGGTCGTCCGGCAGACCGGCACCCTGGGGCCGTCGGTGCGCGCGAAAGTACCTGTGCTGGCACCGGATTCGAGTCGTGTGGTCGGACAGGTCAGCGTCGGGATGTCCACCGCCACCGTCTACGAACTGCTCCGCAAAGACCTTGACGCCGCCGCCTTGACCGGCGGTCCCGCGCTGGTGATCGGCGCTGTGTTGTCGATATTGCTGGCGCGACGCTGGCGCGAGTTGACCTTGGGCCTGCAGCCCACCGAGATGACCGAACTTGTACGCACCCAAGAAGCCGTACTGCACGGAATCGGCGAGGGTGTACTGGCCGCCGACACCGATGGCAACACCACCTTCGTCAACGACGAGGCCCGGCGACTTCTCGAGATCGATTCCGCAACCGGACATCCCGCCGATCAGATCGGCCTGACGCCCAGGGTGCTGGAAGTCCTACGGTCCGGTGATCCGACGCCGACGCTGGCCACCGTAGGGGAGCGTGTCCTGGTCGTGTCGGCCCGGCCGGTGTCGCGCGACGGACACGAATTGGGCACCGTACTCGTCGTGCGCGACCGAACCGACGTCGAACTGTTGACTCGTCAGCTTGATGCGGTCCGGTTGATGAGCACCGTGCTACGCGCCCAACGCCACGAATTCGCCAACCGGCTGCATCTGCTCAATGGACTGCTGCACACCGGGCACACCGAAGAGGCGTCGCAGTACCTCGAGGAGCTGCTCAAGTCTGGGCCGCTGGGCTCGGCACTGCCCGGCATCGACGCCATCCGGGATCCGTATCTGCAGGCATTGCTGGCGGCCAAGGCAGCCGCCGCGCGCGAGGCTGGGGCGACGCTGCGTATCGGTGAGAACACCTGGGTTCCGGGCTGGCTCGCGCTGCCCGTCGACGTCACCACCGTGCTCGGCAACCTGCTCGACAATGCCATCGATGCAGTCCGGACGAGCGATAACGGCGCCAAGGTGGTCGATATCGAACTGCTGCAGGACAATTCGACGTTGCACATCACCGCTGCCGACAGCGGCGACGGTGTGGCACCGGATTTTGTCGAGCAGGTTTTCATTGAGGGCACGTCGACCAAACCGCAGTCAGATATTCCCGGCGGGCGTGGCCTCGGGCTGGCACTTGCCCGTCAGATCGCCCGGGCGCTGGGCGGCGACATTCGGTTGTCCAGCCCCCGACACCAGGGTGTCGAGTTGTGCGGAGCGGAATTCATCGCCAGACTTCCGGGCGTGATGGCGGAGGCGACGAAGTGAGCGATACCGATCTGAAGGTGCTGGTGGTCGAGGACGACTTCCGGGTCGCCAACATGCACGCCGGGATCATCGACGCGCTACCCGGCTTCAGCGTGACCGAGATCGTCAACACGCTGGCGGCTGCCCGTAACGCGGAACCTGTGGACCTGGCACTGGTGGATGTCTACCTGCCGGACGGATCCGGAATCGATTTCGTTCGCGAATTGCGGTGCGACAGCATCGTGTTGAGCGCTGCCACCGAGGCCGACACGATTCGCGCAGCGATGGCCGCCGGTGCTCTGAGCTACCTGGTCAAGCCGTTTGCTCCTACCGAACTGGCTGCGCGACTGTCCGGCTATGCCCGGTACCGCCGGATCATCGCGGAGGGCACCCTCGGTCAGAGCGACGTCGATGCCGCCCTGGACGCACTGCGTCCCCGCATCGCACCCCAGGTGTCACCGGCAGCCACCCAATCGCCCACTAAAGACCTTGTGCTGCAGGCACTCGCAAGGGCGGGTGCGCCGATGTCGGCGGCCGAAGTCGCTGCCGAGATCGGGGTGTCGCGTGCCACCGCCCAGCGTTACCTCGCCGGCCTGGCCACCAGCGACGAGGTCAGGGTCGGTCTGCGATACGGCACCACTGGTCGTCCGGAGCAGGAGTTCACCGCCAAACCCAAGGGGCCCACGCGGGTCAGATGATCGTCAACCACATGCGTCGGGCAGTGGCAGTGGGTTGACGGCCAAGATCCGGGTGGCGCCGTCAACCAGCCAACGAGCGCCGGGGTTAGTCAGCCCAGCCCGGTAGACGACCTCTGCCGGATCGGCGTTGAGTTCGCCACACGCGATCCAACGATGTCCGGTGCTCGGTGCGAGAATCGCCGACAGCGGCGGCCCGGGCCAGTCCGTGGTGGCCGGCTCGCTGTTATTGCCTGGTTCAACTTCGTACACGCCGACGCGATCCGGGGAGTAGGGCACCCGCGCCGCTCCGGCTGCCAGCGCGGAGGCTTTCGCGATCACCGCGCGCAGCGCAATCCGAGCGTTGCGCTGCTCGGCGGTCAGGCGGGCGTCGAACCGCTCGTCGAATGCGTACACGCTGAGGAGTTGCTGAGCCATGCTCCCGTGCACCATCACCGTCGTCGAGGGCAGGTCGGTAACCCGCGGTGTGCCGAAATCGGTGCTGTTGCTGATCAGTCCGTCTGCCTCGATGTCGGCCACGAACGACGCCACCGCGGCCGGGTCGATCCGCGCTACCTCGTACCGGGCCGGAAGGAGTTGCAGCACTGGAGCTTCCACGGCAGTCAACACCCGGCCGTCGCCGTAGATCGCCAGTGATGGGGAAGCAAGGGCCTGATACACCGCCGGCGCCATCCCGCCTGATGACATCACCATGAACGCCATCTGGTCGCCGGGCAACGTCGGCGGCGGAGTCGACTCCGCGTTTCCCGAACAGCTCGTCATCATCAGCAAGGTAAGCACAGTGCCGAGCAGGCGCCATCTCGACGTTGATTTACGGGTCACGATCACTCAGATTGGCATGCGGAAGCCGAAATACTCGTGATCCTCGTTGTATCCGCCGTAACCCCCGCCGAGATGCTCGTAGGACTCCACGAATTCGACCGCCTCGATCCACTTGACCATCTTGAAGCCAAGTTCCACTTCGTCGCGCAGTCGCAGCGGAGCGCCATGCGACTCGTTGAGTGGCTCCCCATTGAGCCCGTAGGCGAGGATGGTTTGGTGGTGATACATGTTCTCGATCGGGTGGCAGTCGTAGTACCGTCCACCGTCTGAACCCTCGCCGAATGAGTAGAAAGCCACCCATTTAGCGTTGGGCAGCGGCTTGACCATCTCACAAATGGTGCGCATGGAAACACCTGTCCACTCCCCGATCGCCGACCAGCCCTGGATGCAGAAGTGATGGGTTATCTGATCCTGCTTGGGCAATGCGAGCAACTCCGCGTAGGTGATGTTGACGGGGTTTTCCACTAGGCCATCCACCCGCAGCACATAGTCGGACCAGTTGCCCGCCTGCAACTCCCGGTACTCGTCGGTTACCGGCAATGTGCCGTTGGGCCAGAAGTAGTCGGTGATGTCTTCCGTGGAATACGTCGCTTTGGGCGCCCAGCGCTCCAGCAGTTTCTTCAACCAGCCGACCGTCACCGTGCCCACTTTCTGGACGGTTCTCGGATATTTGATCGTCAGTGGAGAGGCGGCCAGCCAGAAAGCGATCACCACTGCCATCCACGCCGCATACAGTGCAACCCCGCGATAGGAGTTTGTGTCGGTACCCAACGTTATGTGGTTGACGTTGCCAACGAAACCCGTGACGAAGACCATCAGCGTGTGGACGAGGATGAAGATCAACATCCACACCAGCACGCCGAAATGGACCGTGCGTGCAACCTGCCTGTTGAGCAGGCCGGTGCTGGTGCGGAACCGGCCCGCGATCGCCGGCGCCTGCAACAGCCCGGTCACCAACGCCAGCGGTGCGGCGATGAACACCGTGATGAAGTATGCCAGCAACTGCAGTGCGTTGTAGGTGCTGAATCCGGCGTTTTGAGGCAGCTGTAGGGACAGGTACTGCAACGCTGTCGATAACGCGTTGGGGAACACATCGAATGAAGTCGGCACCAGCCGCTTCCACTGGTCGGTGCTGAACAACAGCACCATGAACACCACTCCGTTGATCAGCCAGAGCAGATCGAAGGTGAAGTGCCACCACCGGGCGAGGCCGATCGTGTGTCGGATTCCCGGCAGGCCAATGTGTTTAGGTAGGGCGACCGAGTCGTTCTTGGCGGTCCAGACCCGCTGCGCATCCTCCGGATCGCGGCGGTCGGCGGGCACCGCATCGCGCAGTCGCATCCATTCCGTATCCGGCTTGCTGGCGATGTTGAAGTACAGCCTTGGGTGGTCGGCCAGAATTTGAAGGCCCGCACGAATCATGAACATCATGAACAGCAGGTTGAGGAAGTGTTGCCAACGGAGCCACCAGGGGAAGCCGGAGTCGACGGGATCCACGTACTGCGTGGAACTGCCCGGGTAGCGGGTGATGAAATCCTGATACCAGCCGTAGCGGGTCATCTCGCGGACCACCGCGATCGAGAGCACCAGGCCGACAACTCCCAGCGGAAGGAGCCAGAGGCTGCTGAACCATCGGCGGCCGATCCGTACGGACGGCAGTTTCGCGCGGTCTTGCGGGATACCTCCGGCCCAATCGTCCAGGGTGATCGGTCCCTGGCGGCGACCGGTCAATGAGGCCTCAAGCGGATCCGGCTCACCTGGCTTCATGCTTCGTCCGTTCCCATTCGGTGGTCGCCTTCGGTGCAATGCTAGCCGGTCACCTGTTGGTCGGGCGGTCCAATGGCGGCGGTACTGTGTCGCAATGTCCTTGGCCCTCACCAGTTATCTTGCGGGTGCGACGGGACTCTGGCGCATTGAGACGATCACCCCCGTCGTCGGGGAGAGCTTGCCGCCCGCGGATCGGCTGGAGATCGTCGAGGCGCCGGCGGAGTCGTCCG
>JBAXIR010000143.1:0-6392 GCA_037138275.1 Mycobacteriaceae bacterium
CGGGGGCGGCGGCGGGGTGATCTCATCCTGCACCGGCGGTTGAGTCGTCGTGGTCGACGGCGAGGCCACATCTCTGGTGCCGGTGCGGGTCACCAGGAGTGAGACCGACACAACCAGTGCGATGGCAGCGATGATGGCCGTGACCCCGACGAACCACGGCCACTTCGGCGGCGCCAGATCGGCCGACGCCTCGCCCTGGTCATAGTTGTCGTAGTCGTACAACTCAAGATCGGCCGGGATATAGGCAGCGATGGCGTACTGCTCGGACTCCGGTGCGGAGTACGCGCGCGAAAAGCCGGTGTCGGTCAACTCGTCCCGGGACTCCTCGGCCGGCTGACCGCCCGGCTCCGGCGGATTGGGCCCGCTCATCCTTGCCTATCCTCTTTCGACGGCGACCGGGAGAACACTACCCAAAGGTGGGTGCCGCTGTGGCGCAGCACACCGTGTGCAGGGCCGGAAACCGCCCGAATTGTGATCTTCGGCGGCGAGATGCTCAGTGCTTCTCGGGCCCGGTGTAGTACTCGAACACCAGTCCTGACACCGCGGCCAGCACGAAGACGACGCCGGCGAAGATCAGCCACGGCAGCCACAGCGCGGCCCCCACCGCCGCGGTGGAGAACGCCAGCGCGATCAGCAGCGGCCACCAACTGTGCGGCGAGAAGAACCCCAACTCGCCTGCACCATCGGCGATATCGGCTTCGCCGTAGTCCTCCGGGCGGGTGTCGAGACGGCGCGCCACGAAGCGAAAGAACGTTCCGATGATCAGCGACAGGCCCGCGGTCAGGACCAGGGCGGTGGTGCCGGCCCACTCGATCCCGCCGTAGGCGAATATCGCCGTCAACACCCCGTAGACGACGGCGGCAAGAACGAAGAACCCGGTCAGGATCTCGAACAGCCTGGCTTCGATACGCATTGGCAGATTCTCCGCTTCTACTTGACTGCCTGCGAGTCGCTCGCCTGCGCAGCGACCTGCGGCGGCGGGGTCACCTGTTCACCGCGGCGGGTATCGAACGGATGCGTGCTGGTCGCCAAGGGCGCCTGATTGATCGCTTTGAGCGCCTCGGCGTTGCTCTTCCCTGCCGCCCGCGCCTGCAGATAGGTCTTGAAGTCCGCGGCCGACACCACCCGCAACTCGAAGTTCATCATCGAGTGGTAGGTGCCGCACATCTCCGCACAGCGCCCGACAAAAGCCCCGGTCTTGTTGATCTCCGAGACCTGCCAGATATGCACGGAATGGTTGGCCTCAGGATTCGGGAACACATCCCGCTTGAACAGAAACTCCGGGATCCAGAACGAGTGGATCACGTCGGCCGAGGCCTGCTGAAACTCAATCCGTTTGTCGACCGGCAAAACCAGGATCGGAATCTCGTCGCTGGTGCCCACCGTCTCGACCTTGTCGAAGTTCAGATAGCTACGGTCCTCGGGATTCATCCCGCGCACCGCGCCGACCTTCTCCTCACCGTGGGAGTCCTCGCCCTCGGGCTTGGACACCATCGCGGCCTTGCGGGCCGGGTCGGCTCCGTCCCAGTTGAAGGATCCGTCGGCGTAGGCGATCTTCTGATAGCCGAACTTCCAGTTCCACTGGAAGGCCGTGATATCGACGACGACCTCGGGGTTGGCTTCTGTGTGCAGCACCCGATTTTGGACCGCCACGGTGAAGTAAAACAGCACCGAGATGATGATGAAGGGGACCACGGTCAGCACGAGTTCCAGCGGCATGTTGTAGCCGAACTGACGAGGCAGTTCGCTCTGACCCTTCTTCCGCCGGTGATAGCCCGCGGTCCAGAACATCAGGCCCCACACCATGACGCCGACGACGAGGGCGGCGATCACCGACCAGAGCCACAGGTTGCGCATCGCGTGGCTTTCCGGCGTGATGCCGTTGGGCCACCCGAGACCCATCGCGTGCTGCCAACTGCAACCGTTGAGGGCCATCGCCAGCGCCGCGAACATGGCCGTGATCGCCACGGTTCGACGTCGGCGCGGGCGGGTCGGAGTAAGGCTGAGCCCGCGTGGTGTCACCTTGGCACCTCCTGTGTCACAAGCTGGACCGATGGTCTCTGAAGACCCGGTGTCCGGCACCGGACGGAGTCTCCCGGAAACGCATCTCCATCCGAATACTACGCAGCGTAGACCACCGATCAATAGCTAGCCGACACACCTGCCCAATCCGTAGGTGACGAGTTCGGGACCACCGCGGGGTTCGGGCATACTAGGCCGGGTGTGTGGACTGCTTGCGCTGGTAGGAGGTGCGGCAGGCACCGTCACCACCGGGACCGTCGACGTCGTCGGCGGCGCCTCGCACCTGATGCGGCACCGCGGTCCCGACGAGCCCGGCACCTGGGCGGATGACCGGGTCGTCCTGGGCTTCAACCGGCTGTCAATCATCGACATCGCACACAGCCACCAGCCACTGCGCTGGGGTCCGCCGGAAAGCCCCGGCCGCTACGTGCTGGTGTTCAACGGCGAGATTTACAACTACCTGGAACTCCGGGCGCAACTGCGGGCCGAATTCGGCGCGGCCTTCGCCACCGACGGCGACGGTGAGGCCATTATCGCGGCCTTCCACTACTGGGGCACCGAGGCCCTGACCCGGCTGCGCGGTATGTTCGCGTTCGCACTGTGGGACACCGAGCGCGGCGAACTGTTCTGCGCCCGCGATCCATTCGGCATCAAGCCCCTGTTCATGGCGACCGGGCCTGGCGGCACGGTGGTGGGCAGCGAAAAGAAGTGCCTACTCGATCTCGCTGATCTCCTCGACCTCGACCTCGGTATCGACGACCGGGCGCTGCAGCACTACACCGTGCTGCAGTACGTACCCGAACCGGAAACCCTGCATCGCGGGATCCGGCGCCTGGAGTCGGGCAGCTACGCCGTCATCCGCCCCGGGTGTGCGCCCGAGGTCAGTCGCTACTTCCGACCCCGATTCACCGCGGTGCCGTTTCAGGCCGGCAGTGAGCAGGCCCGCTACGACGAGATCACCGCGGTACTGGAGGACTCGGTGGCCAAGCACATGCGCGCCGACGTCACCGTCGGGGCGTTCCTGTCCGGCGGTATCGACTCCACCGCCATCGCCGCACTGGCAATTCGGCACAACCCGCGGCTGATCACTTTCACCACCGGCTTCGAGCGCGAAGGCTTCTCGGAGGTGGATGTGGCTGTCACGTCCGCCGAGGCGATCGGTGCCCGGCACGTGACCAAAGTCGTCAGCCAGTCGGAGTTCGTCGCCGCGCTGCCGGAGATCGTCTGGTACCTCGACGAACCGGTGGCCGACCCGGCGCTGGTGCCGCTGTTCTTCATCGCGCGCGAGGCGCGCAAACACGTCAAGGTGGTGCTCTCCGGCGAGGGCGCAGACGAGCTCTTCGGTGGCTACACCATCTACCGGGAACCGCTGTCGCTCAAGGGATTTGAGTATCTACCCCGCCCCGTGCGAAAGTCTCTTGGCCGAGCCTCGAAGCCGTTACCGGAGGGCATGCGCGGCAAGAGCCTGCTGCATCGCGGCTCACTGACGCTCGAGGAGCGCTACTACGGCAACGCGCGCAGTTTCTCCGACGAGCAACTGCGCACGGTGTTAGCAGACTTCAATCCGGCGTGGACCCACACCGATGTCACCGCGGCGATCTACGCCGAGTCGCGGGGGTGGGATCCGGTGGCCCGCATGCAGCACCTCGACCTGTTCACCTGGTTGCGGGGCGACATCCTGGTCAAGGCCGACAAGATGACGATGGCCAACTCCCTGGAGTTGCGGGTTCCATTCCTGGATCCGGAGGTGTTCGCGGTGGCCTCCCGGCTGCCCTTCGACCAGAAGATCACCCGTGCCACCACCAAGTACGCCCTGCGGCGCGCGCTGGAACCGATCGTGCCGGCGCATGTGCTCAACCGCGCCAAACTCGGCTTCCCGGTGCCGATCCGGCACTGGTTGCGGGCCGGAGAACTGATGGACTGGGCCTACGGCATGATCGACGTCTCCACGGCCGGTCACCTGATCAACCTGCCCGCGGTGCGCGCCATGCTCGACCAACACCGTCTCGGTGGTGCCGACCACAGCCGTCGGCTGTGGACCGTGCTGATCTTCCTACTCTGGTACGCCATCTTCGTCGAACGCAGCATCGTGCCGCAGATCAGCGAACCGCACTACCCCGTGCAGCTTTAGCCGGCGCCCAGGGCCGCGGCGATCTCGGCGGCGGCGTCGGCACCGTAGGCATCGGCCAGGCGGGTCTTTGCGGTGGGCAGGTCCCAGACCCAGTTCTGGGTACCGGTGGTCTCGAGCACCAGCACGGCCACCAGTGAGCCCAACTGCGCTGATCGCTCCAGGTCAAGCCCGGCCTCGCGGCCGGTGAGGAATCCGGCCCGGAAGGCGTCGCCGACACCGGTTGGGTCGACCTGCGCCGTCTCCGGCACCACGCCGACGTGGATGTTGGTGCCGTCGGCGCTGACCAGATCGACACCCTTGGCGCCCAGTGTGGTGACCCGCAGGCCCACCTGGGCGAGCACATCGGCGTCGGTCCAGCCAGTCTTGGACAGCATCAGATCCC
The DNA here is from genome assembly GCA_037138275.1 of Mycobacteriaceae bacterium. Lineage (GTDB taxonomy): Bacteria > Actinomycetota > Actinomycetes > Mycobacteriales > Mycobacteriaceae > Mycobacterium. Next base: position 4,536 of record JBAXIR010000143.1, read on the forward strand.
ACTCGTAGTCATTACTGAAAAGGTAGGTGGCACCGTCGACAAGACGAGTGATCTCCGCGCCGCTCAATCGGGCCAACTGCTGGGAGGGATCTGCGGCGAACGCCAATCCCAGCGTCCGGCATTCGTCGGTGTGGGCAAACATGGTGTCCGGATCATTGGCTCCGATGATCACCAGGTCGGGCTTACCGGCTGCGGCAATCACGTTGGCCAGCTTGATGTTTCGAGCCTGGGACATGGCTCCGGGATAAAACGAGGCGATCTGCGCCATGTCCAGATCGGTGGTGCAGACGAACCGTGCGGTGTGCTGGGTGTCGGAGATCAACACGTGACCGCAATTGACGCCGGCGGCTTCCAGCCACTCGCGGTAGTCGGTGAAGTCGACACCGGCAGCTCCGACGAGCACCGGGTTGCCACCGAGAACACCGATGGCGTAGGCCATGTTTCCCGCGACGCCGCCGCGGTGCACGACGAGGTCGTCGACCAGGAAGCTCAGCGACACCTTCTGCAGATGTTCGGCCAGCAGTTGCTCGGAGAACTTCCCGGGGAACCGCATCAGGTGGTCGGTGGCAATGGATCCGGTCACCGCGATGGTCACGGAGCATCCCTTCATCGTCGGTCTCAGCTGGGCGTCGCAACTGGGCGTCCCAGTTGAGCGTCCCAGTTGAGCGTCCCAGTTGAGCGTCCCAGTTGAGCGTCCCAGTTGAGCTACGCCACGATACCCGCGGTCATGCTCTCATCTGGTCCACCCCGCGGTGAGTTAGCCTGCGTACAGCCGGCGCCCGCGGGGCGTTCGCACCCGACGAATCCCAGGAGATAAGGCGATGGCTGGCCCGTATCCGCCGTACCGGCCGGGCGGTGCCGAGGGCCAACCGCTGCGCGGGCCTGCCGGGTACGGCGCCGAACCGTACCCGTATCCAGCCGGATATCCCGGCCCACTGCCTCCGCCGATCGGATTTTCCACGCCGCCCGGATCCCGACGGGTGCTGTGGTGGAGCCTGCTGGGTGTCGCGCTCGCCGGAGTTCTGGTTGCCGCAGCCCTGGCCATCGGCGCGAGTCGGACGAGTTCCGGTTCGGCGGGGTTTTCCGACGCAGCGTCGAAAGCCGCGATTCAGAATTATCTGACCGCACTGTCCGACGGCGACACCGAGACCATCGCCCGAAACAACCTCTGCGGCATGTTCGACGCGGTCACGGACCGCAAGTCCGACCTGGCCGTGGCCAGGTTGTCCAGCGATGCGTTCGGAAAACAGTTCGACCGCGCCGAGGTGACCTCGATCGACCGGATCGTTCCGACGTCGGATTACCAAGCCCAGGTGTTGTTCACCATGCGGGTCGCACCGGCCAGGACGACGCGCAATTCCCGCGAAGAGGAACAGGGCGTGGCGCAACTACTTCGCCAGGGCGATCAACTGCTGGTGTGCTCGTACCTGCTGCGCACGGCCGGCCAGTTCTAGCTGCGTACCGCCGCCCAAATTTTAGTTGAATCTAATATTGTGTTGAATCAGTTGAACGAGTCGCCGCAGGCGCACGAACCCGTCGCGTTGGGGTTGTCGATGGTGAAGCCCTGCTTCTCGATGGTGTCGACGAAGTCGATCGATGCACCCTGTACGTACGGCGCGCTCATCCGGTCGACGGTCAACCTCACACCTCCGAAGTTGGCGTGCAGGTCACCGTCGAGGGCGCGGTCGTCGAAGAACAGGTTGTAGCGCAGACCGGAGCATCCGCCGGGCTGCACGCTGATCCGCAGCGCCAGATCGTCGCGGCCCTCCTGGTCGAGCAGAGCCTTGGCCTTGACAGAGGCGGCGTCGGTCATGATCACGCCGTGCGTCTCGGTCGCGGTCTGGTCCGACACGGTCT
>JBAXIR010000144.1:0-6369 GCA_037138275.1 Mycobacteriaceae bacterium
CCGGCAGTGACACCGGCAGTGACTGCCCGGGTGCTGGCGATCTGGTGCATGGACTGGCCGGCGGTGGCAGCGACGGCATCGGCCGAACTGCCGCACACCGCAGCGGTCGCGGTCACATCCGCCAATCGGGTGATCGCCTGTTCGGCAGCAGCGCGGGCGGCGGGGGTTCGGCGCGGTCTGCGCCGGCGTGAGGCCCAGGCGCGCTGTCCGCAGGTGCATATCGTCGGCGCCGACGAGGCCCGGGATGCGCGGTTCTTCGAGGGTGTCACGGCGGCGGTGGACGATGTGGTGCCCCGGGTCGAAGTCCTGCGGCCGGGGCTGGTGGTGTTGCCGGTTCGCGGCGCGGCCCGCTACTTCGGTTCTGAGCAGGCGGCAGCCGAACGACTAGTCGACGCCGTCGCCGCGGCCGGTGCCGAGTGTCAGGTGGGAATCGCCGATCAGTTGCCCACGGCGGTTTTCGCCGCCAAGGCCGGCCGATTGGTGACACCCGGTCAGGACGCGCCGTTCCTGTCAGAACTGTCCATCCGGCAGCTGTATACCGAGCCGAGCCTCTCCGGTCCCGGCCGAGAAGAGCTCGCAGATCTGTTGTGGCGCATGGGAATCCGAACTTTCGGCCAGTTCGCCGCGCTACCTCGTAAGGATGTTGCCTCCCGATTCGGCATCGACGCCGTGGTGGCCCACCGATTCGTCCGGGCCGAGCCCGGGCGCAGCCCTTCCGGACGCGAGTTGCCACCGGATCTTGATGCGGTACTGCACTGCGACCCGCCGATCGATCGGGTTGATGCCGCCGCGTTCGCCGGGCGGACCCTGGCCGCCGCGCTGCACCGCAGCCTGGAGGCGGCCGGTGTCGGATGCACCCGGTTGGCCATCCACGCCGTCACCGCCGGCGGTGGTGAATACAGCCGGGTGTGGCGGTGTGCCGAACCGCTGACGTCCGATGCCACCGCCGATCGGGTGCGCTGGCAACTCGACGGCTGGCTGACTTCCCGGCGGGCAGGAGCGCAGCGACCGGGGGATCAACACCGGCGGGGGACAGGTCGGCCCACCGGCCCGGTGATCATGCTGCGATTGCAGCCCGTGGAAGTCGTTTCCGCAGAAGCACTTCAGTTGCCGCTGTGGGGCGGCCTCGGCAGCGATGACCGGATGCGGGCCAGCCGAGCGCTGGCCCGGGTGCAGGGTCTGCTGGGCCTCGACGCCGTACAGCTACCGATACTCAGCGGCGGTCGACTGCCCACCGAGCGGATAACCCTGACCCCGTTCGGCGACGAGCCGGTTCCCAGTGCCGCGACCGACCGGCCCTGGCCGGGTCGGCTGCCGCAGCCCGCACCGGCCGTGCTTCTGGACCAACCGGTGGAACTGCTTGATTTTCAGGGCAATCCGGTCCAGGTGACCGATCGCGGGATGTTCACCGGCGAACCGTCCCGATTGGGCGGCACGGCGTCGCGCTACCGGGGTGAACTGAGTTGGTGGGCCGGTCCATGGCCGACCGGCGAACAGACCGCATGCGCCCAGGTGTTGGTGGACGGCACCGCGCTGCTGCTGTGCTACCGGCAGCACCGGTGGTACCTCGAGGGTGCCTACGAGTGAGCAAGCTGATCCCGGAACCAGTCCGGCCACGGCTGCTTGTCGAAGGTCACCGCATCCACGCAGACGTGGGTCATGGTCGCCTCCGCGATCAGCTCAGTGCCGCGGTCGAAGGTGTAGCGGCTGCGCAGCGAGGTGTTACCCGGCGTTTCGATCGAGACGTTCACCACCAGCTCATCGTTGAACCGCGCGGGCCGGCGGAAACGCAACTCGGCCGCGGCCACCACGAAGTCGATACCCCGTTGCGCAAACACCTCGAAGCTGCCGACCACCGAAATCAGCGCCTCGGTGTGCGCCATGTCGATCCAGGTGAGGTAGTGGCCGTTGAACGCCCGCCCCTGCATATCGCACTCGGCATACCGCACCCGCAGCGGCATCGCGAAGTGCGCGTCAGTCGTCAATGGCGAAGTTGGTGATCCCGTCCCAGTCCACGACGGTCCACCCACTCGTCGGGTTACCGGTGAGCACAATCTGGCCCGCGTTGGGCAGGGGATGATCGGCAAGCAGGCTCGTCTTGCCGTTGCGGGCGTTGAGCAGCGTCCACATCATGATCGCCAAACCGCTGGAGAACGCGACCGGCTTGTCCTCGCCGCTCTCATACATTTTCTGAACGGCACCGGTGAACGCGTTGTTGAACTGGTTGCCATTAACTGAGCCCGGGATGCCGAACCGGCGGTCACCTTTGAGCCAGGCCTCCGGTCCCAGCAGGAAAGTGCCGGAGGTGTCTGAAATCGGGATGCCCTCGAACCAACCAGCGGGGATCTCGTTGAGACCCGGCAGTACCGTCACCTGCTTGCCCACTGCCTTCGCCATCGGAGCGGCGGTCTGCTGGGAGCGCACCATCTGCGAGGCGTAGACACCGTCGTAGCTCTTATCTGACAACCGGTTCGCCAGTGTCGTCGCCTGCTCCTGACCGACCGCTGTCAGCGGTGGTCCGGGTATCGCGGTGGAGGCGATGTCGGCCGCATTGGCCTCCGACTCACCGTGCCGAATGAACGTCAGCGTGACGTTGCGTTCCTGCGATTGTGAGCTGCCACCGCAGGCTGCGAGCATGACCATCACCAACAGTGCGGCCACCGCCGCGGAGAATTTACGGGTAGGAGAAACGTACATACCGACAGCGTGCACTGTCTTTGGCCCTGGCGGGGCGGAATTAGAGCGAGTGCAATTATGGAATCTCATCCACGAACAGGAGTGCGGCAATGGCAATCGACCCCTCGGCAATCGGTGCGGTGACCGAACCCAAGGTCTATGAGTGGACCGAACGCGACACCCTGCTCTACGCACTCGGTGTCGGCGCCGGCACCGGCGACCTCGCGTTCACCACGGAGAACAGCCATGACGTCCCTCAGCAGGTGCTGCCCACCTTCGCGGTGATCTGCTGCATGGGCTTCGCCGCCACACCGCTGGTCGGCTCGTTCAACTGGGGCATGCTGCTGCACGGCTCCCAGGAGATCCGGCTGTCCGCCCCGCTTCCGGCCTCGGGTTCGTTATCAGTGGTGGCCGAGGTCGCTGATATCCAGGACAAGGGCGAGGGCAAGAACGCCATCCTCATCCTGCGGGCCCGGGGCACCGATCCGGCCACCGGAGCACAGGTCGCCGAAACGCTCACCACATTGGTGATCCGCGGCGACGGTGGGTTCGGCGGACAACCCGGCCAGCGCGCGGCGGCCCCGGAGTTCCCCGACCGCGAACCCGATGCCCGGATCGCCCTGCCCACCCGGGAGGACCAGGCCCTGATCTACCGGCTCTCCGGGGATCGCAACCCGTTGCACAGCGATCCCTGGTTCGCCCGGGAGATGGCCGGCTTCCCCACGCCGATCCTGCACGGGTTGTGCACCTATGGTTTCGCCGGCCGGGCGCTGCTGGCCGAACTGGCCGGCGGACAGGCCGCGCGGCTCACCGCGGTGGCGGCGCGGTTCTCCGCACCGGTGTTCCCGGGCGAGACGCTGACGACGTCGATCTGGCGCACCGGTTCCGGCCGCGCGGTGTACCGCACCGAGGCCAGCGGTCCCGATGGATCCAATGCCCGGGTCGTGCTCGACGACGGCGTCGCCGAGTACAAGGACTGACGCGCCACATGTGTACCGGGATAAAACTGACGGCCGACAACGGCGATATCGTCTACGCCAGAACGATGGAGTTCGACACCCCGCTGCCGGAGTGCATCGGCTACTTTCCCCGCGGGCAGGGTTTTGTCGGTGACACCAGCTCGGGAACCGACGGTATGCACTGGACCAACACGTACGCATTCGGCGGTAACGTGCTGATCGCCAGCGGAACGCACTCGCTGGGGTCAGACGGAATGAACGAGAAGGGTCTTGTCGCAGGCGTTTTCAACCTCCCGGGGTTCACCGAGTTCTCACCGGTTTCCGATGACAATCGCGACAAAGCAATCGCCAGCTGGCAGGTTGTGCTCTATCTCCTGGGCAACTGCGCGACCACCGATCAAGCCCAGGCGGCCCTACTGTCCGGCGACGTCGTCGTCGTCGATACCGACTTTCCGTTCACACCCACGACCAAAGGCCAACTTCCGATCCATCTGCGCGTCGGCGATGCCAGTGGGAAGACGATTATTTTCGAATGGCACACCCCCAACCAGCCGCCGACGATCCTCGAGTCACCGGGAGGCTGCGTGACGAACCTGCCGCGTTTTGAGTTCCACTTGAACAATTGGGAGCACTTCAAGTCGCTCTCGCCGTACAACCCGGCCGGCCCGTTCACGGCCGGTGGTTCTCAGAGTTACAAGATCACGATGGGCAATGGTTACGTCGGTATGCCGGGCGGCAGTAACTCGCCCGATCGCTTCATTCGCGCCAGCCTGTACGCGCGCGATGCGTACGCCGATAAGACCGGCGCCGACGCAGTGTGGACGGCGTGGCATGTGATGAACAACTTCGATCTGCCGCGGGGGATTCTGCGCAATGTGACGGACACGGGTGTTGAGTCGACGGAGTACACGCTGTGGACCAGCGTCGCCGATACCAAGAATCTGAAGTACTACTACCGGGTGCACGAGAATCCCGCGATCTACGAGTTGGATCTGGGTGATCAGGACCCGACCGGTACAGCGTTCCTGATCGACGACAGGCCCTCCACCGCCCCGATCGTGACGGTTCCGGTCGAGTTCTGAGTAAACCCGGCCCGGTTCGGCTAGACGACTCCGCCGACGAGGCGGCCGATGGCGTAGGTGACAGCCATCGCAATCGCACCACCGATGACCACCCGCCGGGTGGCCAGCTTGGGGTCGGCGCCGCCGAGGCGCGCGCTCATCCACCCGGTGATACCCAGTGCCAGCAGCACTGCCGCGAAGGTGATCGGGATCCTGCTCGACGGGGGCGGCAGCAGAATCGCCAGTAGCGGCAGCATCGCACCGACGGTGAAGGCGATCGCCGACGAGATCGCGGCATGCCAGGGGTTGGTGAGTTCGTCGGGGTCGATACCCAGTTCGACATCCACATGCGCGGCGAACGCATCGTGTGCGGTCAACTCCTCGGCCACCGCGCGGGCAGTCTCCGGTGAGAGTCCCTTGCTCCGATAGATCCCCATCAGTTCCCGGAGTTCGGCCTCGGGTTCTTCGATGAGTTCCCGACGCTCCTTGTCCAGCAGAGCCTGCTCGGTGTCGCGCTGGGTACTCACCGACACGTACTCGCCGAGTGCCATCGACAATGCGCCCGCGACGAGTCCCGCGATGCCGGCGGTGAGGATCGGGGAACGTTCGACAGTGGCGGCGGCGACGCCGATGACGATGCCCGCGACCGAGACGATGCCGTCATTGGCACCGAGTACCCCGGCGCGCAACCAGTTGAGTTTGGTGTTGATTGCGCCGACATGCGGCTCGGCGGGATGGGTCTGGGGATCTGAAGTCACCAGCACAGCGTAGGGGTATGTGCTTTCCGTCGCATACCGAACATATGTTCGATAAACTGTCCGGGTGGGATGGAACGACGGGCCGTCGACCTGGGCCGAGATGGCACGGGTACTCAATGGTCACCCTCGGCTGCCCGACGGCAGCGACGCCCCGGCCTGGTCCCGCAAGCGTGCGGCATACCAGCCCCAGCCCCAGGCCGAGCGCCCTCGCTCGAGGGTGCCCTACGCGGAGTTGCATGCCCATTCGGCGTTCAGCTTCCTCGACGGCGCCAGCACCCCGGAGGAACTGGTCTCCGAGGCCGCACGATTGGGCCTGCGCGCGATCGCGCTCACCGACCACGACGGGCTGTACGGCGTGGTGCGCTTCGCCGAGGCGGCTCGCGAACTCGGCATGCGGACCGTCTTCGGCGCCGAATTATCGCTATCCGATACCTCGCGCACCGATGTGTCCGATCCGCCCGGCCCGCACCTGCTGGTCCTGGCCCGCGGGCCGGAGGGCTACCGCCGGTTGTCCCGCCAAATCGCCGCCGCACATCTGGCCGGCGGCGAGAAGGGTAAGCCCCGCTATGACTACGACAGTCTCACCGAAGCCGCCGGAGGGCACTGGCACATCCTGACCGGATGTCGCAAAGGTCATGTTCGACAGGCACTTTCAACCGGCGGACCCGATGCGGCCGCCGTCGCGCTGGGAAATCTGGTGGACCGGTTCGGCGCCGACCGGGTGAGTATCGAACTGACTCACCACGGCGATCCGCTCGACGATGAGCGCAACGCCGTACTCGCCGGACTTGCGCCACGGTTCGGTGTGGGTGTGGTCGCCACTACGGCGGCGCACTTCGCCGAGCCCTCGCGTGGCCGGCTGGCGATGGCCATGGCGGCGATCCGGGCGCGGCAGTCTCTCGACGACGCGGCCGG
>JBAXIR010000145.1:0-6344 GCA_037138275.1 Mycobacteriaceae bacterium
GTCAGATGGCGGGGCTTCGGCCGGCGGGGGTTCAGTAGACGAAGCGGGGGAGCAGGCGATCGCCGCGGCCGCCATCAACACCGTCCAGTTGATCTGTGCGGCATTCGGGGCCGGACTGGCCGGAGTCATGGTGAACCTGCGCGAGACGCCTGACGCCCCGGCCGCCCGGTGGATGTTCGCCGGCTTTGCCGGCATGGCTGCGGTGGGGTGGTTCGCCTCATCCCGGGCCGGTGCCCGTCAACCGGAGTAACCGTCAGAGCACCGGTTGGCAACGGTTCGGTAACCCCCACATTTGTCGCACCGTCAGGTGACTTACACGTCTGTAGTTTTGCCTCAGCGCTCAATACAGAAACGGGGACTAAGCCAATGTCACGGATCACCACTCGCGTGGCGGCGGGCACGGCGATCGCGACTGCGGGTCTGTTCTGGACGGTTCCCCTGTTCTCAGTGCTCGCGGCGGCCGACAACACCGTCAGTCCGGGCGGTGTCCCGTGCATCAGCATCTTGCAGAATGCCATCACTAACCCGCCGGACCTGTCCGGTGGGCTGCCAGGCTCCGTGGCCTCGATCTTCAACCCCGGTTCGCCCACGGTCGGCGTGCCCATTCCACCGGCCAGCGCCGTCGGCAGTGTGCCGGTTCCGCCGGCCACCATCCCGGGAGCGCCGGGCACGTTGGGGTCAGGCGGCGTCGTGATCCCGCCGGCTTCGGTTCCCGGAGCGCCGGGCACCGCGGTGGTGGGTGGCGTTCCGACACCGCCGGCCGCCGTCCCGGGCACCCCGCCCGCCGCGGTCACCGGCGCGTGGCCCGGGTCGCCGGCCGCGGTTCCGGGCACCCCGCCGGGCGGCGGGGCCGCTGCGATTCCGGCGCCACCGGCCGCCGTTCCCGCACCCCCGGCGGCCGTTGGCGCGCCTATCGCCGCCGCCGCGCCGATCGCCGAGGCATCCGCAGAACTCGGCGGCGCTGACGTCAGCGCCGGAGTTGTTGGCGGCGGTGCACTCGGCGCCGGACTCGAAGGACTTCCCGCGGCCGCCGCGGCGGGTGCGCCCGATGCCGCGATCGGCCAGGCCGGTGGCGCCGCCGCCGCAACGATCGCCGACGCTGCCGCCGGTATCCCCGCGCCGCCGGCCGCCGTACCCGACCTGCCGGTCGGCGCCCCGTTGGGACTGCCGCCCGGCCCGCCCGCCGCAGTGCCCGGTGTCCCGGTCGAGGGTGGATTCGCCGTGCCGCCCGGCCCGCCGGCCGCCATTCCCGGTGATGTGGTGACCGACCTGGCCGGCACACCGCCGGTTCCGCCACTGGCGACGCCCGGCATCCCGGCCGCCGCCGTCGTGGACACTCCGCCCCTGCCGCCGGCGGTGATTCCCGGTGATCCGATTCCGGCGGCGGTCGTGACACCGCCCGCACCGGGTGTGGATCTCCCAGGCGTCCCGTCGGCCGCGTCAATCCCGACTCCGCCGCTTCCGCCGGTCGCCAATCCTGGTGCGGTGGTGAGTGATTCGGCTGCCACCCTGCCGCCGCCACCGCTGTCGATCCCCGGTGCCGAACTCGGTGGCGGAAACCTGGAGTTCCCCGGCACGCCGGACATCACCCTGCCGGGTGTTCCCAGCGCCGCCTCGCTACCCGGGTCGGCGCTGCCCGGCGCGGCACTTCCGGGAACGCCGGGCAGCCTGGGCGCCGACGCTCTGCCCGGACTCCCCGGTGCGGTTCCCGGCGTCCCGACCGCGGCATCCATCGACACTCTGCCTGTGCCGCCCGCCGCAGTGCCCGGCACTCCGGGCGGCTCCGCAGTCGCCGAGGCAGTGACGCCGCCCGCCGCCGTTCCCGGTCTGCCCGGCGGCGGTGGTGGCGGCGGCGTTCCGACCCCGCCCGGCGCCGTACCGGGTGGGCCGATCGCCGGATCCGGCGGCGCGCCGGAAGCGGTCGGCGTTGCATCCCCGGGTACGCCTGCGGCCGGCGCGGCCGGAGGCGGTGTCCCCGGGGCGGTCATCGAGGACAGCGCCGGTCGGACGGACTCGGACAACGTCATCCTCAACAGTTCCGGAACCGGTGCCGGAGTGGGCACTGGCGCGGGCCCGGGGTCCGGCCCGCTGCCGAATGACATCGACACCCGTGTCGCTCAACTCGCCGGCTTGCCCGCCGAAGCCATCGCGTCACTGGCGGCAGGCGTGCCGCCCGCTCCCGCCGCGCTGCCGGCGGCCGCCGTCGGCGGAACCGGCGTTGCCATCCCGACTCCGCCGGCCGCAGTGCCCGGTTTGCCCGGCGGTGGCGGCGGCGGCGGTCTGCCGACCCCGCCGCTGGCTGTGCCCGGTGTGCCGATCGCGGATGTCCTCGCGATTCCCGCGACACCGCCGGCCCTGTTCCCGGGCTTGCCCGGTGGCAGTGCCGCTGCCAGCACCCCGGGCCTGCCCGGGCTGATCCCGTCCGCCCCGATCGCGAACGCGTTCGCGACGCTGCCCACCCCGCCCGTCGAGGTGCTGCCCTCGCTGGCGAATGGTGTGGCGACGCTGCTCTCGCCGCCGCAGATCACCATCCCGGGCATTCCCGGGTTCGGCATTCCACTGCCCAAGACCATCACCACGCCACGTGAACTGGTTTGCATCGGCACCGGATGGTCGGCCGAGGGGCCCGCCGGCACCGTCACTCCGGCCGGCACCGTCACCCCGGGCGCCCCGGCAGCCGATCCTGTTCTGCCGCCCACTACGCGATGGTCGGGCAACTAGTCCCGGCCCATCATCACCGACTCCGGCCGCAGCAGGCGGGTTCCTGGCTTGCTCCGCGTGATCTGAATCGCACCCTGGCGAGGTGCGGAGGGGTTAGGGTCTCGATTGGCGTATGAAACGCCATGAGCAACGCCGTGAGCAATGCCATGAGCAATGGAGGGTTCGAATGGGCGGTTACACAACCGTGGTTGTCGGCACGGACGGATCCGCGTCATCGTTACGCGCGGTCGAACGGGCGGGCCAACTCGCCTCCGGGCCCGACGCCAGGCTGATCGTGGCGTCCGCCTTCCTGCCCGCCCCCGAGGACACCCGTGCCTCGGACCTGCTCAAGGATGAGGGTTACAAGATGGCGGGCACCGCTCCCATCTACGAACTCCTGCATGACGCCCGGGACCGTGCCAAAGCGGCGGGTGCGACGAACGTCGAGGAACGGCCCATCGAGGGTGCCCCGGTCGAGGCACTGGTGGCACTCGCCGAAGAGGTGGGCGCGGATCTGCTTGTGGTGGGCAACGTCGGCCTCAACACGATCGCGGGCCGTCTGCTCGGGTCGGTGCCGGCCAATGTGGCGCGTCGCGCCAAGACCGACGTCCTGATCGTCCACACGTCGGACTAGACCTGATCGTGGGTCGCGTCTTGTGACCACCGTCTTGTGACCACCGACGTGTCGCACCCGAGGTCCTCGGCTGTCCGTACCCGGTTGTGGTCGAACGGTGTGCTGCAGGCGGAGAACTTCCCCCTCGCGGATGTCTCGCGGCATGTGGCTGAGCCCGGCGCCCTGGTGTGGGTGGATCTGTGCAACCCTGACTCCGCGTTGCTCACCGAACTCGCCGGCGAACTCGGACTCGACGAGCGTGCCGTCCGGGACGTCGACGGGCAGCGGACCAAGGCAACCCGATATGCCACTCACACTTTCCTGACCGTCTACGGCACCGGCGTCGGACCGATCATTCCCGGCGATATCGCTTCGCGGTTGCTGACCGCCCGGATCTCGATCATCGTGCTGCCGACCGCGGTGGTGACGGTGCGACACGAAAACGACCCGCTCCGAACAGTTTTCGACATCGACGAAGTTGTTCGTCGGTGGGATGACAACTCCGATCTGCTTCGCAAGGGCAGCCCTGCCCTACTGCACGAGTTGCTCGACGTTGTGGTCGACGAACAGTTCGACACCATTCAGCAACTCGACGACGCCATTGAGTCACTGGAGGACGAACTGTTCGACGACACCGGTGACAACCGCACCATCCAGCGCAACACCTATCGGTTGCGCAAGGAACTCGTCGAGTTGCGTCGCATCGTGCTGCCGATGCGCGAGGTGGTGAACACCATTCGTCGCAGCGACGCGGCCGATCTTGACGGTTGGTACGCCGACCTGTACGACAACGTCATCCGCGCCGGGGAGTGGACGGATTCCCTGCGCGACATGATCACCACGGTGTTCGAGACCAACCTGTCGCTCCAGGATTCCCGGCTCAATATCGTGGTCAAGAAGCTCACCGGGTGGGCGGCGATCATCGCAGTACCCACCCTGGTCACCGGCTGGTACGGCCAGAACGTTCCCTACCCGGGATTCAGTCAGGTTTCCGGAGTGGTGACCAGCGCACTGCTCAGCGTGATCACGTCGGTGGTGCTGTACGTGATGTTCAGACGCCGCGGCTGGATCTGAGTCAGATCACCGTCGAGCGGATCATCCAGCCGGCCGCCGGATCCAGGGCCAGGCTCATCACGTCGACGGCCTCGAATGCGGTCAGCGGGACGCGTTCGAGTTCACGCTGTGCGGTGATGTGGTCGGTGCCGGTCCAGCCGTTGCTCATGCCGAGCACGCGCGCCCCGTCCTCGCCCCGGTTGCCCGAGTCATAGATGACGGCACCGTGCTCCTGCAGGGCGCGCAGGATGACCTGGGTGGCAGGCGAGTAGCTCGTCATATCGAAGTCGGCGCGCAGTCGCAGCACGGTACCCATCGGCACGCCGTCGGGATTGGTCCCGGTGCCGTCACCGTCCCGCGCCGGCCAGGTGTAGCCGGTGCCACGATCCTTGGCGATCGTGATACCGAGCATGTGATCGATATGGCCGCGCTCAAGATCGTCGGGACGCAGGATCAGCGGCAGGTAGGGCAGCCGGGAGGCATTCGCCGCGCCGATCGCCGGGTAGAGCGGGTCGCTCATGTCGTAGCGCACGCCGGCTTCGGCGATCCAGGCAGAGCCGTACTGATTGGCGTAGATGCCGTTGGCCAGGGCGTCGCCGATGCCATTGGCCGGCAGTTCGACTCCGTTGGCGACGTTGTACAGCTCCTGGGAGATGCAGGTGCCCTTCTGGAACACCAGCAGGTGGCGGTCCCAGGCCGGCACCGTGCCCGAACCCGCCGGACCCATGCCCTCCACGATCGGGTAGTCCGGGATTGCGTACGGCCGGTCATCGATGCTCGGGCCGCTGGTGGACAGCCCGCGATTGAAGATCACCCGTTCGGTCCGCTGCGACGCGCTGACCACGTTCACCGGCATGCCGCCAATGCTGCCCATCCAGGGTTCGCCGCCCCAGGTGGCGCGCAGTGTCGCGCCCCGGTCGGCGCCGAGCACGGACAACCAGGTGCCGGACTTCGTCAGCACCGGCAGGTTTCGTACGTCGGCGTGGAACACGGTGTCCGCGGGCATCAGGGTGCAGCCGCAGAAGGTGGACAGCGGCGCGCTCTGGCCGATCTGCACGGTGACCGGAACCGCTACCGTCCCGCTTCGTCCGTCGTCGATGGTGACGTCGAAGCTGTCCTGTCGGTCGCCGGCGGTGGCGGTGGGCGCGGTGGCGTTCTGTAGCGCCTGACTGGTCGGCGTATAAGCGAAATTACCTGCGGCAGTGACGATTACGGCACCCTTAACGGTGGTGGCTGAACCGCTGTAGGTTAGCCGATCAGCGTCGACGTCGCTGCCGACGACGCGTCCGAGCACCACGCCGGTGGTCGGGTCCGGTGTGCCGAAGACGGCGTAGCCGGTGGGCAGATTGTTGAACGGTGAGACGGTGACGGTCACGGTGCTGGTGCTGGAGTCGCCGGGCTGGCCGATCAGGCCCAAACTCAAGAAATTGATCAAACCGCCGATGCCGTGAAGCTGGAATCCGCTCGCGGCGTCGCTGACCGTGACCCGAAACGTGTCCGTGGTGCCGGTTGCGGCGACCGACGGGTCCGCAAGATAGGAGAAGGTGCCGTCCCGGTTGACCGTGGCGGTGCCGTGGGTCGGCTTACCGGTGATGGTGAACCGCAGCGCCGGACTGTCCGGATCCGCGGCGTTGAGGTTGCCATTGACGACGCCGTTGGTGCTCGATCCGGACTGGGCCGGGCGAAGCGTCGGGGTCTGGTTGAAGAAGGCCGCGGCAAGGCCGGAGAAGACGGCGCTGAACGGGTCGGTCGGCTGCTGGGCGGCGGCGGCCTTAGGGCCGGCGGGGTTGAGCGGCTGGGGCGTCGGTGGTGAGGTCGCCTGCAGTGCCGCTGCCCGGGGGCTGCCCGACGTTCGCGATGCGGCCGCCGCCGCCATCCACGACACCGGCGACTCGATCGGATCGCCACCAGTGGGGCCGCTGGCCGGGTCGATGCTGCGGCCCGGGTTCGTCAGTCGAGCCGTCCGCCGTTGCGCGGC
>JBAXIR010000146.1:0-6203 GCA_037138275.1 Mycobacteriaceae bacterium
ATGACCGGGCGGATGACGTGACATGAACAGCACCGACGGCCGGGTTGCGGAATTGACCACCTCGCTGGCGGCCGCGCGAGCCCGGCTTGCTCGCGCCGCCGACGCCGCCGGTCGCGCGGTCGAGGATATTGCGCTGCTGCCGGTCACCAAGTTCTTTCCGGCCAGTGATGTGGCGATCCTCTGGCGGCTGGGCTGCCGCGCCTTCGGGGAGTCCCGCGAGCAGGAGGCCTCGGCGAAGATCGCGGAGTTCGACACCCTCGTCGGCGACACGTCGGAAGCGAGACCCGCGCGCTGGCACATGATCGGTCTGATTCAGAGCAACAAAGCCAAATACATTGCGCGCTGGGCGGATTCGGTGCACTCGGTCTACACCGACAAGGTGGTGTCGGCACTGGGGCGCGCGACGGAAGTGGCGATGGCCGAAGGGCGGCGGGATCGGATGCGGGTGTTCGTCCAAATCAGTCTCGACGGTGATCCCGGCCGCGGCGGAGTGGACATCGGTGACCCGGCTGCCGTGGACCGACTCTGCGCGCAGGTCGCCGAATCCGAAGCCCTCGACCTGGTCGGGTTGATGACGATTCCGCCACTGGGCGCCGACCCCGACCTGGCATTCGCGGCGTTGGCGGCCGAACACCGCCGCGTGCTGCGCAGCCATCCTGGCGCGACCGAATTGTCCGCCGGGATGTCCGACGACCTCGAAGCCGCCGTGCGACACGGTTCCACGTGTGTGCGTGTCGGTACAGCGTTAATGGGCCGACGTCCTTTAACGTTCCCTAAGTAGTCACTCCAGTCACACGACTCACACTAGCTCCACACCACAGACACCGAAGTTCAGCTCCGGAAGGGTCACACGGATGAGCACTCTGCATAAGGTCAAGGCCTACTTCGGCATGGCGCCGATGGATGAATATGACGACGAGTACTACGAGGACGACCGCGAGGCCGGTCGGGGCGCTCGGCCCGCGCGGCGCGGTGAGCGATTCGCGGTCGACGGCTACGAGGGTGGCTACGAGGCCGGTCACGAGGGCGGCCGTTACGACGAGCGCGATGCCCGCGACTTCGGTTCCTACGGTGACGACCGCGCCCCCGATTACCCGCCCACGGGTGGTTTCCGGGTCGGCTACGGTGACGAGCCGCGCAGCCGTCCGCGCGATTTCGAGGAGATGCCGCGGTCGTCCCGCCTGGGCGCGCTACGCGGTTCGACCCGCGGCTCGCTGGCGATGGACCCGCGCCGGATGGCCATGCTGTTCGAAGAGGGCAGCGCGCTGTCGAGGATCACCACGCTGCGGCCCAAGGATTACAACGAGGCCCGCACCATCGGTGAACGCTTCCGCGACGGCCAGCCGGTGATCATGGACCTGGTCTCGATGGACAATGCCGACGCCAAGCGTCTGGTGGACTTCGCCGCGGGTTTGGCCTTCGCACTGCGCGGGTCCTTCGACAAGGTCGCCACCAAGGTGTTCCTCCTGGCGCCGGCGGACGTCGACGTCAGTGCCGATGAGCGTCGCCGGATCGCCGAAGCCGGTTTCTACAGCTATCAGTGACGGAGACCGCTGGCCCGGGCGGTGATCGCCGGGGCATCGGTAGGCTTATCGAAAGCCGCTGCTGGTCCTCCCCGACCATGTTCGGTGATCGTCCCATCCGCTGTAAGTAAGGACCGTGCCTCGGTGGCGCTGATATTTGAAGTCGTCGGTTTTGCGCTGTTCCTGTTCTGGCTGCTGTTGATCGCCAGGATCGTCGTCGAGTTCATCCGGTCCTTCAGTCGGGACTGGCACCCCCGGGGTGTCACCGTCGTGATCCTCGAGGTCATCATGAGCATCACCGATCCGCCGGTGAAGCTACTTCGGCGGGTCATTCCGCAGCTCACGATAGGTTCGGTGCGGCTGGACTTCTCCATCATGATTCTGCTGCTCCTGGCCTTCATCGGTATGCAGTTCGCGTTCGGCGCGGCCGCCTGACCGGGTGGCCGAAGCCGCTCATCGGCTCTAATTGATCGGTCGTATGCAACCGGCGGGTCTGATGTGACAGGATGGGCGCCAGTTACAGTACGGAACTGACGGACGCGCGGCGCGTCCGCCACTGCCAAGCGGGTGATCCCGCTGTCCAAGACTGGAAGGGGCAGACCATGCCACTCACACCGGCCGACGTTCACAATGTGGCGTTCAGCAAGCCGCCCATCGGCAAGCGCGGTTATAACGAGGATGAGGTCGACGCCTTCCTCGATCTAGTGGAGACCGAATTCTCCCGGCTCGTCGAGGAGAACGCGGACCTCCGCCAGCGGGTGGGCGAACTCGACTCCGAACTGGCATCGGCGCGGGCCGGCGGGGTGCAGTACCCCCAGGCGATCCCGCTCTACCAGCCCGAGTCGGAGGTCGCCGTCGTCGTCGAGGAGCGCGGCCTGCAACTCAGCGAAGATCAGGCCCTCAAGGCCACCCGCGTGCTCAGCCTCGCCCAGGACACGGCCGACCGGCTCACGTCCACGGCCATCGTCGAGGCGGACAAGATGGTCGCCGATGCCCGCGCCAATGCCGAGCAGATCGTGTCCGAGGCGCGCTATATCGCGGAGACGACGGTTACCGAGGCTCAGCAACGTGCGGATGCCACCCTTACCGACGCCCAGACCCGCTCCGAGTCGCAGCTTCGGCAGGCGTACGAGAAGGCCGACTTCCTCCAGGCCGACGCCGAACGCAAGCACTCCGAGTTCATGAACACCATCAACCAGCAGCGGTCCGTGCTGGAGGGTCGACTGGAACAGCTGCGCACCTTCGAGCGCGAGTACCGCACCCGGTTGAAGACCTATCTGGAATCGCAGCTCGAGGAATTGGGCCAGCGTGGTTCGGCTGCGCCGGTCGACTCCGGCGAAGGCGGGTACGGGCAGTACCAGTAGGGGTGCCACTAGACTCCCCGGTGACGGGGGATCTGCGCTGATGAAATCATCCGAACACCCGCCGCGGGAGGCCGCTTGATGCTGATCGTTGCACTGGTGCTCGCGGTGATCGGACTGGCAGCGCTGGTCACCGCGGTCGTCACCAGCAATGAAGTGGTTGCGTGGGTGTGCATCGCGGCCAGTGCGCTGGGTGTGGTGCTGCTGATCATCGATGCGGTCCGCGAGCGCGCGCACGGTCGCCTCGCTGTACTGGCTGCCGGGGTCGATGAGGACGCCCTGCTATCCGATGACATCGATGAGGATTCCGAGAACACCGAATTCATCGAGTACGACGACCACACCTCCGTCATCGACACCGACGGGGTGACCGAGATCGTCGATCCCGTGATCGCGGCGCCGGTGGTCGTGGCTGAGGATCATCGGAAGGAACTGGTTCACGACGAACCGGAGTACGACCTGCCCGGCGATGACGAACCGGAGTACGCGGCGTCGGCTGAGGAGTCCGCCATCCATATTGTCGATGGGCAGAGCGGCGCCGACGATCAGCTGGTCGTGCTGCAGACGGACGATGTGGCGGATTCCACTGCCGTGATCGAATACGGCGACACCGGCTATGACCGCGACGACCGGTGATCCGCGTCGGCACGGACTGACGGCGTAGATAGCAAACCTGTGGGCATCAAGTACGCGAGCATCGTCGACCACCCGATCGACGAGGTGTTCGCCTGGCACACCCGACTCGGCGCGATGCGCAGGCTGGTTCCGCCGTGGCAGCCGATGAGAGTGGTTAAGGAGACCGATTCGCTAGCCGACGGCACCGCCATCCTCGGTCTGCCCGCCGGCCTGCGCTGGATCGCCCGCCATGATCCGGCAGCCTATGAACCACCACACCAGTTCCGCGATGTGCTGTCCTCGGACGGCCTGATGACGCTGCCGCCCCGAATCATCGGGTGGTGGCGGCACACCCACCGATTCAGCGATGTCGGCGACGGCACCACTGGCATGCACGATGAGGTCGATACCACCGTGCCGGGCGCCATGCTGCGCTCGACGTTCGCCTACCGGCACCGACAACTCGCCGAGGATCTTGCCGCCCATCGGGATGCTGCCGACGCCGGAGTCGGACCGATGGTAATCGCGATGACCGGTTCGTCCGGACTGGTCGGCACCGCGCTGGCAGCTTTTCTGTCCACCGGCGGTCATCGGGTGATCCGTCTGGTTCGGCGTGACCCGCACAATGCCGACGAAAGGCGTTGGGAGCCAGGCAAACCCGCGGCCGATCTGCTGGACGGAGTTGACGCCGTCGTGCATCTGGCCGGGGAGTCGATCGCGGGCCGATTCACCAACGCCCACCGCCGGGCGATCCGGGATTCCCGGATCGAACCGACGCGTCGGCTCGCCGACGTCGCCGCCGCGGCCACTGGCGGGCCGCGTGCTTTCGTGAGCGCTTCGGCGATCGGCTTCTACGGCTACGACTGCGGCGACACCGTGCTTAATGAGGACAGTCCGCGCGGGGACGGGTTTCTCGCCGACGTGGTGGCCGACTGGGAGGCCGCGACCGCTTCGGCCGCCGACGCCGGACTTCGCGTGGTGACGGTTCGCACCGGGATCGTACAGTCCTCGGCGGGCGGGACGCTGAAACTCCTGCGGCCACTGTTCGCCGCCGGTTTGGGCGGCCGGCTCGGCAGCGGTCGGCAGTGGCTGTCCTGGATCGGCATCGACGATCTGCTCGACATCTACTACCGCGCGCTGTACGACACCAGGCTCGTCGGCCCGGTCAATGCTGTTAGCCCCGAACCGGTGCGCAACGCCGAGTACACCGGGGCGCTGGCGGCCACGATGCACCGTCCGGCGCTGCTGCCGGTGCCGTCGTTCGGACCCCGGCTGCTGCTGGGCCGCCAGGGTGCCGTCGAGTTGGCCGAAGCCAATCAGCGCGTCCGGCCGGAGAGGCTGGACGCACTGGGGCACCGGTTCCGCTGCATGACCGTCACCGACGCGTTGGCCCACCAACTCGGCCACGACCCGGCCCCCGGGGTGCTCTGAGATCGAGCAGGCCCAGGAATCCACCGACCAGCAGCCGTAACCGCCGGGCGGCGTCGTCGAGGTCAGCCGTGGCCCGCAGATCGTCGGCCTGCAATCCCAGCCGGCCCATATCGCCGCCGTGGTCTTCGGCGATCCACTGTTCCTGCAGTGCCAGATCGACCTCCGGGTGAAACTGCAATCCCATTGCCGTGCCCTTCACGAAAGCCTGTGTGGCGCTGTCATTTCGGGCCACCTCGACAGCACCGGGCGGGAGGGTGAATCGATCGAAATGCCATTGGAACCACGGCCCGTCCGGCACCAGTGCCGGGTCACTGCTGTGCACTTCGCACCAGCCGATCTCGGGCTCCGGTGAACGCGCCACCGTTCCGCCGAGTGCGCTGGCCACCAACTGCCCGCCGAAACACACCCCGAGCACCCCGACGCCCGCAGCCAAGCCATCGCGAACCATCTGCATCTCTCCGGCCACCCAACTCAGGCGTTCGTCATAGACCGACCACCGGGCGCCCAGAGGCACGATCACGTCATAGTCGCTCGGGTCCGGAAAGGTGACGTCGACGATCGGATCATCGGGACGACCGCGCGGCAGAACATCGAAAATGCTGCAGTCGAAACCGGATTCGGCGAAGACCTCACCCAGCAGGGCCGCCGGGGCGGTCGGGTCGTTGTAGAGGAACAGCACCTTGGGCACGTGTCCAACCTACGACAAAAATTAAGGGTGTCCGAGGGGGGACTTGAACCCCCACGCCCGTTAATAGGGCACTAGCACCTCAAGCTAGCGCGTCTGCCATTCCGCCACTCGGACATGCTTCGCCCACCGTCAGCGGGCAGTTCAGGCTAACGGATCGGCGTGTGTCGACCCAAACCTGTGTCAGGCGCCGGGTAGCCGACCGGCGATCGCCTGCGCGATCCAAGCGGCGGCCACAGTCGGCCCATCCAGACTGCAGGCCTCTACATCGACACCCACCGTGCCGTGCACCGTCAGCGCGCGTTGGCAGGACCACTGCTGTGGGCCGCGCTGAACCCGGGAGACGGCGAGCACGCCGCTGTCGGTGGTTGTGGAGCCGATCGACCAGAGTTGGTCGGGCGCCAGTTGTTGTGCATAGGCCAGTTCCCGATTGGAGCACCCGGCCCAGCTGTCTGTCGACCTGGCGAAGAAGTCGGTGGCGGCCTGGGTGGACGGGAACAACACCACGGCCTGCACCGCATAGTGCGACCATGCCTGCGCGGTAGGCGGTTCGCGGAGCACCTGGCCGTGCAGTGCGGTCCAGCCACT
>JBAXIR010000147.1:0-6184 GCA_037138275.1 Mycobacteriaceae bacterium
CATCCGTTGACGGATGAAGCCGTGGGTGTAGTACAGCTTGGGCACCGCCCACGGCGGCCCGGCCTCGGGGTGAAGTTCATGGTCGGCGGCGGCCTCGAAGGCGGCTACCGAAACCTGATGGCAGCGAATGTGATCGGGGTGCGGATAACCGCCGTTCTCGTCGTAGGTCGTCATCACGTGCGGCCGGAACTCGCGGATCAACCGCACCAGCCTGGCCACCGGTTCGTCCAGCGGTACCAGTGCGAAGCAGCCCTCTGGCAACGGTGGCGGCGGGTCGCCTTGCGGCAGGCCGGAGTCGACGTATCCGAGCCAGCGGTGTTCGACACCGAGAATCTCGGCGGCCCTGGCCATCTCGTCACGCCGAACATCGGCGATGCGATCGCGCACATCGGGAAGGTCCAGTGCCGGATTGAGGATGTCGCCGCGTTCGCCGCCGGTCAGGGTGACCACCAGAACCCGGTCGCCCTCGTCGGAATAACGCGCCATCGTCGCCGCACCCTTGCTGGACTCGTCGTCCGGGTGGGCGTGAACCGCCATCAACCGCCGTTCGGTCACATCTTTCCTCTACGTGTTCTCACCGCCGCCCGTTACGGCCGGCCATTGTCGTGGACCCCATAGTTGTGGTGGACCAGTAGTTGTTGCGGACCCCATAGTTCCATCAGGGGCAGGGGTGCCCGCAATCCCGGTCACTGCCGGCAGGCACACTGCACCCATGGCCGAGACGCCCGTGGCTTCGTCGCGGTACGGCCGGTCGCCCATGACACCGGTCAAGCGGCGCCGGTTGACGATTGCGCTGACCACACTGGCCGTCGTGGCAGGAGTGGCCGTAGCGGCGACCACCTATCAGCGCTTCGAGGGCACTGCCGTCGAGGGCAAAACCGGTGCGTTTGACGTTCTCGACGAACAGACCGTATCGGTCACGATCAGCGTCACGCGTGATAACCCGGCAATCCCGGTGGTGTGTATCGTGCGAGCGCGCTCTCACGACGGTGCCGAGACCGGCCGGCGGGAGGTCCTGATCGGGCCTTCTGAAGCCAAGACCGTGCAGGTCACCGCTACCGTCACGGCATACCGGCAGCCATTCGTCGGCGATATCTACGGCTGCGGCACCGACATTCCGCGTTATCTACGCGCGCCGTAGGCCGAACCGGCCGCATCCCGGAAGCGCAGAAACGAAAAGTACGCCCACGGCGCCGGTGCTACAATTCGGGTCACTACACGGTTCCTGCTGGGAGCCGTGTATTGCTGCATTAGCGCGACCGTGCCCTTGGATACGGTTCGTGGCTTTCCGAAGGCGGCGATACACGCGGGACCAGACCGCAGTTCCCGGCAGCGGCTGATGACTGCACCGCAGACATCGCGGAACACATGATTGAGGAGCGCGACGAGATGAGCGATACCCAGGTGGTTTGGCTGACCCAGGAGTCCTACGACCGACTCAAGGCCGAACTCGACCAGTTGATCGCCAACCGTCCGATCATCGCGGCCGAGATCAACGACCGCCGCGAAGAGGGCGATCTGCGGGAGAACGGCGGCTACCACGCCGCGCGTGAGCAGCAGGGCCAGGAAGAGGCCCGAATCCGCCAGTTGCAGGAATTGCTCAACACCGCAAAGGTCGGCGAGGCTCCCAAGCAATCCGGTGTGGCCCTGCCCGGTTCGGTCGTCAAGGTCTACTACAACGGCAAGAAGACCGATACCGAGACGTTCCTGATCGCCACCCGCCAGGAAGGCGTGGGCGATGGCAATCTCGAGGTGTACTCGCCCAACTCCCCAATCGGCGCGGCACTGCTCAACGCCAAGGTAGGTGACAAGCGCACCTACACGGTTCCCAATGGCAGCACCGTCGAGGTCACGCTGGTCAGCGCCGAGCCGTATCACGCCTAGTCCGTCGGACACCCATGGCGCGTATCGCCGAGGATCTGCTGCTACTTCTGCTTGACAATTCCTCTGCGCAGCCGCAGTTAGACCGCTCCCGGCTCACCCGGGTGCTCGCCGCAGCGGTGATCCTCGACCTTTCCTACGACTGCCGGGTCCGTCCCGCGCTTCCGACCGAACCGGTGGAAGCCGGGCGGCTACTCGCACTCGAAGGCCCGGTCCCACTGGATCCGGCCGTGCGGCCGACCTTGGCGCTGCTGGCACAGGGGCCGATCACCCCGGCCGCGGCGCTCGCCAAGATTCGCAAACATGCCGAAGACGATGTGCTCGATCAACTACTGCGGACGGGCCAGATCCACCAGGTCGGATTGTCGTCACATCGGTTGCGCCGCAACACCTATGCGTGGCCGGTGAAGAACCGCAGCCGCGTCGATGCCGTCCGCTACGCTCTGCAAACGGCGCTGTCTGGCCAACGCCGGCCCGATGCGGTCACCGCGGCACTCATCGGCCTGTTGCATCGGATCGGCGGCCTGGCCGCCGTACTGGATATCAGCGACGAGGGCCTGCGCCGGGCCGGTGAAATCACTGTCGGCCACTGGGACGCCGGATCGAACACCGCTGAGGTGAACCTCGCACTGACCGCCGCCGCGGTGCTGCCGGCCCTAGATTAGGGCGTCGCGCAGATCTGCGAGCAGATCGGCCGGATCCTCAATGCCCACCGACAGCCGGACCAAATCGTCGGGAACCTCAAGCTGCGAGCCAGCCGTCGATGCGTGCGTCATCGCACTGGGATGTTCGATGAGTGACTCCACTCCGCCCAGCGACTCGGCGAGGATGAAAATCTCTGTGCGAGAACACAGTTTGCGCGCCGCCTCCGCACCACCACTCATCCGAACCGACACCATGCCGCCGAAACCGCGCATCTGCCGGGCGGCGACGTTGTGACCGGGGTGCCCGGCCAGACCGGGGTAGAGCACCTGACTCACCGCCGAATGTCCGGCGAGGAAGGCGGCGACCTGTACTGCGTTGTCGCAGTGTCGCTGCATCCGCAACTCCAATGTCTTGAGCCCGCGCATCGTCAGATAGACATCGAACGGACCGGGTACCGCGCCGGCGCCGTTCTGCAGGAACGCGAACTTGGTGTCGAGTTCCTCGCTGTCGGTCACCAGCGCACCACCCACCACATCGGAATGCCCACCGATGTACTTTGTCGTCGAGTGCAGCACGATGTCGGCACCCAGGGTCAACGGTTGTTGCAATGCGGGTGAGGCAAAGGTGTTGTCCACCAACACCAATGCCCCTGCGGCATGGCCGATCTCGGCGACCGCGACGATATCGACGATCGACAGCAGCGGATTGGTGGGCGTCTCCACCCAGATCATCCGAGTGTCGGCAGTGATCGCCGCCCGTACCGCGTCGAGGTCGGACAGATGCACCGGCGTGTGGTGCACACCCCACTCTCGGAAGACCTTGTCGATCAGACGGAAGGTACCGCCGTAGGCATCGTCGGGGATCACGATGTGGTCGCCGGGTCGCAGCACCGCCCGCAGTGCGCAATCGGTGGCGCCCATCCCGGAACTGAACGCGCGGCCGAAGCGGCCATCCTCGACCGCGGCCAGTACCGACTCCAGCGCCGCTCGGGTGGGATTGCCGGTGCGGGCGTACTCGAAGCCGCCGCGCAGACCTCCGACCCCGTCCTGGGCGAACGTGCTGCTGGCATAGATCGGCACGTTGACGGCCCCGGTGGCCGGGTCCGGGCGGTAGCCGGCGTGAATCGCCTTGGTGGCGAAGCCGTGTCGGCGGTGGGTATCAGACATCGCCGTCGAGCCTAAACTCCCCGACGTCGATGTGGCTACGCGGTCGCCGGAGCCACCGAGCCGCCACTGAGGCGACGGTAGCTGTACACCAGGAACAGGTAGGCGACCGGGATTGTGACCAACAGACCGACGCCGCACAGAGCGAACCCGACGATGTGCAGCAATACGAAGGTCAGAAACGCCAGTAGAACGGAACCGAAGTTCTTTTTGACGATGTCGATACTCGTCCGGATCCCGTCGATCGGCGACAGATTGCGGTCAACGATCGCGACGGTGCTGAACCAGGTGAACACCAAGACTGCGAGGCCCGGCAGGATGCATGCAAACAGACCAACGAGGGCCAGAATGTCGACGATCAGCGACGCGACGATGACCGCGACGACGTTGCGGGGCCGGAAGAAGGATCCGATCGACACCGGCTGTCCGTTGGCGATATCCAGTAACCCGCCGTAGCCGGCCGATGCAATGCCGCCTTTGACAAGGATCTGAACGATGGTGGACAGGATCGTCACGGCTAAACCGACACCGGTCAGGGTCGGCGTCGCCGTTTCGAAAACACCGTCCGCGGTGTCGAAGGCCGTGAAGGTCTCGGGTGAGACCGCTTGCAGCACCGTCTGGCTCACCCAGCTCAGAAGAAGGCCGATCAGCCAGAACACCAGGGTCGCCACCACCAGTGGCGCCGCATTCTTGATGAACTTTTGCCAGGCCCAGGTCAACCCTTCGCCGACGCTGTACCCAGTCGCGGGCGCGCCGTAGCCGGGCGGAGGCGGGAAGTAGCCCCCGTCCCCGGGCGGTGGCGGTGGGTAGGAACCGGCCGGCGGCGGTGGGTAGGAACCGGGCGGTGGGTAGGAACCGGGCGGCGGGTAGGAACCGGGCGGCGGGTACGCGCCCTGCGGCGGGGGGCCCCATCCCGGCGGCGGACCGTAACCGGGACTCGGCGGCGGAAAGCTCCCCGGCGGCGGATAGTTCCCGGGCGGCGGCGGATAGTCACCCGCCGGCGGGAAGTTGCCGGGCGGTACGGGCGGTTCGGTCACGGGGCTCCCCACGTCAGGATTGATGCGGTTCAACCCTACCGTGTCAACGTCGTCGGGGCCCTTCTGAGAGATAGCCGAGAAGGTCGTGGCGGGTGATCACGCCGACGGGTTTGCCGCCCTCGACCACCATCACCGCGTCGACGTCGCGCAGCACCTTGGCCGCCGCACTGACCTGATCGCCCGCGCCGATAAGCGGCAGTGGCGGGCTCATATGCAGGGCGACGGCGTCGACCAGTTGGGCACGGCCCTCAAACACCGCCGAGAGCAGTTCACGTTCGGACACGCTGCCGGCCACCTCGCCGGCCATCACCGGCGGTTCGGCTCCGACCACCGGCATCTGCGACACTCCGTACTCTCGCAGGATCCCAATGGCGTCCCGAACCGTCTCCGACGGGTGGGTGTGCACCAGGTCGGGCAGGCCCCCGGATTTGCCGCGCAGCACGTCGCCGACGGTCGGTTCGGGCAGCGTGCCGTCCAGAGGCGTCCGCAGGAATCCGTAGGACGACATCCAGGAGTCGTTGAAGATCTTCGACAGGTAGCCGCGTCCGCCGTCGGGCAATAACACCACGATGAGCGCGCCCGGCCCAGCCTCGGCGGCCACCCGCAATGCCGCGACGGCTGCCATCCCGCAGGAGCCACCGACCAGCAGGCCCTCCTCGCGGGCCAACCGTCGCGTCATATCAAACGAATCGTCATCGGAGACCGCGATGATCTGATCGGCCACAGCCGGGTCGTAGGCCGCGGGCCAGAAGTCCTCGCCGACGCCCTCCACCAGATAGGGCCGACCGGTGCCGCCGGAGTACACCGAACCCTCCGGGTCGGCGCCGATGACCTTGACCCGCCCGCCGGACATCTCCTTGAGGTAGCGCCCGGCGCCGGTGATGGTTCCGCCGGTGCCCACACCCGCCACGAAGTGGGTGACCTTGCCATCGGTGTCGGCCCATATCTCCGGGCCGGTGGTCTCGTAGTGGCTCGCCGGGCCGTTGGGGTTGGAGTACTGATCGGGCTTCCATGCACCGTCGATCTCAGCGACGAGTCGATCGGAGACACTGTAGTAACTGTCCGGGTGATCCGGCGGGACGGCCGTCGGGCACACCACCACCTCAGCACCGTAGGCGCGCAACACATTTCGCTTGTCCTCGCTGACCTTGTCCGGGCAGACGAACACACACCGGTAACCGCGGCGCTGGGCCACCAGTGCCAGGCCAACACCGGTATTTCCCGAAGTCGGCTCGACGATGGTGCCGCCGGGCATGAGCTGACCGCCGGCCTCGGCGGCATCGATCATCTTGATCGCGATCCGGTCCTTGGAACTGCCGCCCGGGTTGAGGTACTCAACCTTGGCCGCCACCACCCCGGCGCCCTCGGGAACCACCGAGTTCAGTTGAACCAGAGGCGTGTTGCCGATCAGCTCGCTGACGTGCTGCGCGATTCGCATACCTACATCGTGTCAGGTGT